>JAVHVB010000030.1:0-4758 GCA_032160775.1 Pseudonocardiales bacterium
GGTTCGTCGCGCAGCAACGCCAACTGGTCGGGGTGTTCGTGCAGCAGCGCGGTGCCGTTGCCCAGCAGGTTGACGGTGGTCTCGAATCCGGCCGCGAGCACCAGCCCCGCGGTGGCCTTGAGTTCCCGCTCGTCCAGGCCGACGCCTTCCTCACGCGCTGCGACGAGTTGGCTCAGCAGATCGTCGCCCGGCTCGCGGCGCAGCCGTTCGAGATGCGTTCCCAGCCACCGGTCGAACCCGGCGAGCGCAGTCTCGACCTGCCGGAACTGCCGCCATGTCAAGCCGAGGTCGAGACTCGGCGCGGCCGCGGCGCCGAAGGCGAGCACCCGGGCACGCTCGCCGGCGGGCACGCCGAGGATCTCGGCGATCACCGTCACCGGCAGTTGCGCGCAGTACCGCTCGACGAGATCGACGGTGCCCTCGTCGGCGAGTTTGTCGAGCAGGTCGGCGGCGATCTGTTCGGCGCGCTCGCGCACCTTCTCGACCGCGCGCACGCTGAACACCCGGCTGACCAGCTTGCGGTACCGGGTGTGGTCAGGCGGCTCGGTGACGAGCAGCGAAGGCGGCTCGAGCGGGCCGAGCAACTCGTCGTCCGCTGCCCACCGGAACGCGCGGCCGAGCATGCCGCGCGCCTCGTCCACGGGGAAGCCGGTCCTGAAGTCGTTGCTCGACAGCACCTCGCGGGCGACCGGCAGCGAGGCGGTGAGGAACGCGAACCGGCCGCGGTAGAGGGGGCCCTCTGCGCGCAGCTCCTCGAACAACGGATAGGGATCGCCGTCGCGGCTCGCCATGATCAGCCGGCCCTGGAGATCGCCGCGACGCGCCGCGACGGTCATCAAGGCCCGCGGGACGAGATGCCCGAGACCCCACCGGACGGCGGGCTTGCCCGCAGCCAGTACCCGGCCGTTGGTTGCTGCCATGCAGGCAGGCTAACCGTCGATCAGCCGGCCGCCTCGGGCGCCTCTTGCGGCTTGGCCTCGCCCGCGGCCGGTGCCTGCTCACGCGCTGCCTCGTCGTCCGATGACGGTTGCTCCGCCTCGTCCATGCCGGTGAGCTCGCCGGTCTCGCGGTCCTCGTGCGGCCCGGGTATCTCCGACTCGCCCTTCACCGCGGTGCCCGAGAAGAGGCCGTCGTCGGGGTCGAAGTCGATCTTGGACTGGTCGACGAAGTCGTGGTCCTCGTCGTCTCGGTCGAGCCGCATCTTGTCCTGGTTGTCATGGGACGACTGAGTCTCCTGATCGTTACTTGATGACGGCATCCAGAACCTTCTTCATCGCGCTGGGCTGAGCCGGTGAACGCGGTGCCTTCTGCTTCGCGGCGAGCATCCGCTCGCCGATCTCCTGGAGCTGGTTGCGACCGAGCGCCTCGCGGACCTTCGGGAACCACTCCTCCTCTTCCTCTTCGATGTGGTGCTCGACGTTCTCGATCAGGACGGTCGTCTTCGCATCGAACCGCTCGTTGTCCGGCTTCATCGCGAACAACTCCATGCACAGGACGTCCGCGACGTGGTGCTCCTCGTAGGACTCGAGGATGTCGTCCTCGACATCGGGCACCAGCTTGCGCACTTCCGGGTACATGACTTCGTTCTCGATGTAGGTGTGCACCGTCAGCAGCTCGATCATCTTCTTCACGAGCTCGCCTTTGCGCGCGGTCGCGTTCTCGCCGGCCCGCTCGAACTCGCGGAACAGCTTCTTGACCTCTTGGTGGTCTTCCTTCAACAGGACGATGGCATCGGTAGACATGGCAATCACCTACCCGCCGCGCCCGTTACGGAAACGCCGGGACGGCTTCCCGTACCTGCTGGTGCCGCTCCTTCTCCGCGGGCGGCGCGACGTACGGGCCGGGCTTGGGCCGCGGGCCGCCACCGGGGAACGCGAGGCGCGCAATGGTCCGCTGCACCGTGCCCCACTGCTTGCGCAGCGGTCCGGTGTTGTACGGCAGGCCGTACCGCTCGCAGATCTCTCGCACCCGGGGCGCGATCTGCTGGTAGCGCGAGCTGGGCATGTCCGGGTACAGGTGGTGCTCGACCTGGAAGGACAGGTTGCCCGCCATCACGTGGAAGAACGGGCCACCGTCGATGTTCGCCGCGCCGATGAGCTGCCGGACGTACCACCCGCCGCGCGACTCGTTCTCTACCTCTTCCTCGGTGAACATGAACGTCTGGTCCGGGAAGTGGCCGCAGAAGATGATCGCGTTCGACCACACGTTGCGTACCACATTCGCGATGGCGTCGGCGGTGAGCGTCGCCTTGTAGCCGGCGCGCGCCGACTCCCGCGGATCGTCCTTGGTCAGCTTGGCAACGCCGCCACTCGCCGCCGCGGAGATGCTCGGGTAGGCGATGTAGTCCTTGACGATCTGCTGGCGCCCCTTCCGGCCGATCGCCTTGAGCTCGTCCCAGACCTGCTTCTTGTCCTTCTGCCCGGACTTGATCGCGTCGAAGTCGAGGTCGTGCAGCGCGACGCCCCACTCGAACGCGGCCATCAGCAGGATGTTGTAGAGCGGCTGGAACAGGTAGGGCCAGTGCCAGGCCTGCCGGGCGTCGACCCGCATGATCTCGTAGCCGACGTCCTTGTCCTTGCCGATCACGTTGGTGTACGTGTGGTGGACGTAGTTGTGCGAGTGCTTCCACGCCGCGGCCGGCGACGCGGTGTCCCAGTCCCACGTCGAGGAATGGATGTTCGGGTCGTTCATCCAGTCCCACTGGCCGTGCATGACGTTGTGGCCGATCTCCATGTTCTCCAAGATCTTGGCAACGGACAGCCCGGCGGTGCCGAGCACCCACGCCGGCTTCCAACGGGAGAACAGGAGTACGCCACGCGACATCGCGACCAACCGGCGCTGCAAGGTGATCATGTTGCGGATATAGCTGGCGTCCGTCTCGCCGAGGTCGTTGAAGACCTCGTCGTGCAGCGCGTCGAACTCCTTGCCGATCTCCTCGAGTTGCTCGTCGGTCAACTTGTACAGCGGGTTGTCAGGGTCGTACGGCTTGACGGATCGGGCCGGCATGAGTGCGGTGACCTCCTACAGATCGATTTCGACGTGTCCTTCAGGGGCGTTGATGCAGGTGCGGACCATCTGTCCGTTGGCTTCCTCGGTGCGGCCGGTGCGCAGGTCGCGGACGGCGCCGTCCTGCAGCCTGCCCACGCAGGTGCGGCAGATGCCCATCCGGCAGCCGAACGGCAGCTTCGCGCCGGCGTTCTCGCCCCCGACGAGGATCGAGACGCCGCTTTCGCACTCCGCTTCGCAGTCGGTGACCCGGAAATGGACAGTGCCGCCGTCGCCACCGCCACCGCCGTTGCCGATCACCGGTTGGAACCGCTCGGTGTGCAGCGCGTCCGCCCGTTCGTTCTTCTCGAAGTACTCCTCGACGGTGTCGATCATCTCCCGAGGGCCGGACAGGAACGTCTCGCGCTCGCGCCAATCCGCGGCGTGCCGGTCGAGGTCCTCGGGCGTGAAGCGCGGCACCTGGGTGGTGTGCACCTCGACCAACTGGTAGCCGTCGCGGCGCTCCGCGAGCTTGCGCAGCATGCTGCCGAAGATCATGTCGTCCTTGTCCCGGCAGCTGTGGATGTGGACCACGTCGGCCAACGCGTCGCGCCGGTCGAGTTCCCGCAACATCGCCATGATCGGCGTGATGCCGCTGCCGGCGGAGATGAACAGGGCGCTCTTCGGCAGCGGATCGGGCAGCGTGAACTCACCCTCGATGTCGCCGAGGAAGACCTCCTGGCCGCGCTGCACCTGGTTGACGAAGACGGGGGACATCCGGCCGCCCTCGGCGAGCTTGACCGTGATGCTGACGACCCCTTCCGGATGGCTCGGATCGGACGTGATGGAGTACGCCCGCCAGTGCCGGACGCCGTTGATCTCCATGCCGATGCGCAGGTACTGGCCGGGTGTGTGCGAGGGCCAGGCGAAGTCCGGCTTGACCACGATCGTGGCGGCCTTGCCACGCTCGCGGCGGACCCGGACCACCTTGCCGGTGAGCTCTCGGGTCGACCATCGTGGTTTCACGAGCGCGAAGTAGTCGTCCGGCAACAACGGCGTGGTGAGAGCGCGACCCAGCCGCGTCACCTGTTGGCGAACGAACGACACCCGCGGCTTAGCGCCGGTCTCGACCATGTTGCTCCTTATGTCCGACTCCGTGTTCGACGTAAACATTTCAGTGCACAACTGTCAACTGAATCGGCGTGTCGGCCGGTGCGAATCCCGAAAATTCGGGGCACTCTAGGCTCAGGTCAGCGGCGCGCTGGCCGCGGAGATGCGGAGGAGCGGAGGACGTACATGACCGCCGGTGGCACCAAGTACGTCTACGACTTCGCCGAGGGCAGCAAGGACATGAAGGACCTGCTGGGCGGCAAGGGCGCGAACCTGGCGGAGATGACGAACCTGAAGCTGCCGGTGCCCCCCGGATTTACGATCACCACCGAGGCCTGCCGGGCGTTCCTGCGCTCCGGCCGCGAGCCGGAGGGTCTGGCGCAGGAGGTGGACGAGCACCTCGCCGCGCTCGAGGTCGCGATGGGCAAGAAACTCGGGCAGCCCGACGATCCCTTGCTCGTGTCCGTGCGCTCCGGGGCGAAGTTCTCGATGCCCGGCATGATGGAGACCGTCCTGAACGTCGGGCTGAACGACCAATCGGTGCGCGGGCTGGCCAAGCAGTCGGACAACGAGCGGTTCGCCTTCGACTCCTACCGCCGGCTGATCCAGATGTTCGGCAAGACCGTGCTGGGCGTGAACGGTGAGCACTTCGAGTCCGCGCTC
>JAVHVB010000031.1:0-4976 GCA_032160775.1 Pseudonocardiales bacterium
CGACCGGCCGGCCGGTGCCGACCCCGACGCCGTCCCCGCCGACGAGCAGGTCGACGCCGCGACCCGGATGCTCGGCGCGTTGCTCCGCCGGCTCGCGCAGGACGGCGCCGGTGCGCCGCCCCCGCAACGCTCGATGCGGCTGGGCCCGCTGCGTGCGGCGGCGCGACGCGCTCGCTGTCGGGTGTCGCAGTGAGCCCGTCCGTACGCCCGGCGGTGTACATCCACGTCGGTGCACCGAAGACCGGCACGACGTATCTCCAGCAGATCCTGCACCACAACCGGCCGGCGCTGCGCCGCGCTGGACTGCTCTATCCGGGCACGCAGCACGCCCACTTCTGGGCGAGCCAGGATCTTCGGGAACGCAGGTTCCGCGGGCACACCGACGCGCATGTGGCCGGCGCCTGGAAGCGGCTGGTGAAGGAGATCCGCGGCTGGCCGGACCGGTCGCTGATCGATCACGAGACCCTCGCCGCCGCGCCCCGCGAGGCGATCGACCGGGCGCTCGCCGACCTCGACTTCGCGGAGGTCCACATCGTCCTCACCGCCCGCGATCTCGCCCGGCAGCTGCCCGCCACCTGGCAGGAGCGGGTGAAGAACGGCAGTACCGGCAGCTACTCCGACTTCCTGGCTTCCGTCCGCGCCGCGAAAGCCGAACGCGAACCGGCGGCACGCCACTTCTGGGCGATGCAGGGCGCGCCGGCCATCCTCGCGCGCTGGTCGCGGACGCTGCCGCCCGAGCACGTGCACGTGGTGACGGTGCCGCCGCGCGGAAGTGACCCGGGGTTGTTGTGGCAGCGCTTCGCCGGCCTGCTCGGCGTCGACCCCGGCGCGTACGACACCGCGCTGCCGGTCGTCAACACGTCGCTGGGCGCCGCCGAGGCCGCCGTGCTGCGCCGGTTCAACGCGGCGATCGGCGATCTGGACCTGCCCTGGCCGGCGTACGCCGGCGTGTTCAAACAACGCCTGGCGCCCGCGCTCGCCGAACGGGCCGGGAAACCGATCGAAGTTCCGGAGGACGACTTCCACTGGGCGGTCGAGCGCGGGCAGAAGATGGCCGACGACCTGCGTGCTGCGGGCTACGCGGTCGTGGGCGATCTCGCCGACCTCGTCCCGGCGAGCCGGCCCACCGGCGTGCACCCGGATCACGTCCCGGCCGAAGCCAGTGCCGACGCGGCGCTGGCCGGCATGGTCAGCATGGTCACCCTCGTCGCCGAGAGCCGGGTGGCGACGACCGCGGTGCGGCGCTCGCAGCGCGGCGCGTTCGCGCGGCGGGTCGAGGACATCGTGGGCCGCACGCCGGCGCTGCGCCGATTGCGGGATGCCTACCGGCGCCGATCCGCGTGACGGCTGCCGGTGTAGGAACCCGGCTTTACTGGTAGGACAGCTCTGTGGCCATCTTCGACACAGCCCGACAGATCGTGCGGCGCGCGGGACATGAGGCCGGCTACGCCGCGACCCTGCTCCAGGCACGGGGGGTCGGGGTCGCGCTGACCCCACCGCACAGGCTGCTTCTCACGCTGCGCGATCTCGAGGCCTACGGGCCGGCCGGTGCGGCGGTAACACTGTCCGCGGCGAGCTTCGGCGGCCATCCGGCGATCATCGACGAGCAGGGTGAACTGAGCTTCGCCGAACTGGACGAGCGGACGAACGCGCTCGCCAACGCCCTGCGCGACCGCGGGGTCGAGCCGGGCGACGGCCTCGGAGTGATGTGCCGCAATCACCGCGGCCTGTACGAGGCGATCATCGCCGGGTCCAAGATCGGCGCCCGCACCCTGCTGCTGAACACGGACTTCGCCGGCCCGCAGCTCTCCGACGTGTGCAAGCGCGAAGACGTCCAAGCATTGATCCACGACGAGGAGTTTGCGTCCGTGGCCGAGTCGGTCGACCCCAGTGGCGGCAAGTACGTGGCGTGGCACGACGGCGACACGGGCGATGACACCCTGGCCGGGCTGATCCGCAGCGGCGCGACATCCCGGCCGCCCCGCCCGTCGAAGAAGCAGCGGATCATCTTGCTGACCAGCGGGACGACCGGTACTCCGAAGGGCGCGCCGCGCGACCTCGCCCTCTCCCTCGCACTGCCGGGCGGGTATCTGTCGAAGATCCCGCTGCGGGCCGGACGCAAGGTGGTGCTGGCCGCACCCGGGTTCCATGCGTGGGGGCTGCTGAGTTCGATGATCGCGTTGGGTCTCGGCAACACGCTCATCATCACCCGGCGGGCGAAACCGGAGTGGACCCTCGACGCCATCGAGGAGCACCGGGCGGACGCGCTGATCAGCGTCCCCATCCTGCTCGCCCGGCTCGTCGACCTGGGCGCGGACGAGTTCCGCGATCGCGACCTGAGCGCGCTGCGGGTGATCGCACTTTCCGGCTCGGCGCTCTCCGCCGATCTCGCGACCCGCACGATGGACCTGCTCGGCGACATCGTCTACAACCTCTACGGCTCGACCGAGGTCGCCTACGCCACGATCGCGACGCCGGCCGACATGCGCGCAGCGCCGGGCACCGTGGGCCGGCCACCGCGCGGGACGACGATCAAGCTGCTCGACCCGGACGGCGGCGAGGTCCCGCAGGGCGAGTCCGGACGGATCTTCGTCGGCAGCACGATGCAGTTCGAGGGCTACACCGGAGGCGGCACTAAGGAAGTCGTCGCCGGGCTGATGTCGACCGGCGACGTCGGCCACGTCGACGACCACGGGCGGCTCTTCGTCGACGGCCGCGACGACGACATGATCGTCTCCGGTGGCGAGAACGTCTTCCCGGCCGAGGTCGAGGATCTGCTCGGCCAGTACGACGGTGTGCAGGAGGTAGCCGTCGTGGGCGTGGACGACGACGACTACGGCAAGCGCCTGCGCGCCTACGTCGTCGCCGCGTCCGGCGCCAAGCTGGACGAGCAGGCGCTGAAGGACCACGTCAAGAGCAACCTCGCCCGGTACAAGGTGCCGCGCGAGATCGTGTACATCGACGAGATGCCGCGCAACCCGGCCGGCAAGGTCGACAAGCGCGAACTACCCGACCCCGACGAGTCCGATTCGAAGCCGAAGCCGAAGCGGAAATAGCCCCGCCTCTCGCGAGTGGGGCTACGACGCGTCCAGGGCCGTGAGGATGTCTGCGGTCACCCGGTCCTCGTGCTGATCGGCGTTGATGACGTGCAGGAGGCCGCGGTCGCGGTAGTAGTCGATCAGCGGCCGGGTCGCCTCGTCGAAGACCCGCAGCCGGTTCTCCACGGTCGTCGGGTTGTCGTCGGCGCGGCCCTCGATCTCGGCGCGGGCGAGGATGCGCCGGACCAGCTCCTCGCGCGGCGCGTCCAGGTAGATCACCGCGTCCGGGCCCGCGTCCGCGATCTCGGCCAGCTTGCGCGCCTCGACCGCCTGCTCGACGGATCGGGGGAACCCGTCGAGCAGATAGCCGGTGCCGTCGCTGGCGGCCAGCACCCGCGGCATCAGCAGGCTGATGATCACGGCGTCGGGCACGAGCTCGCCGCGGCTCATCAGCCCGGCGACCCGTTGGCCCAGCGGGGTGCCCTTCTCGACCTCGGCCCGCAACAGGTCACCGGCCGCGAGATGCTCGACGTCGAGGCGGTCGGCGAGGCGTTCACCCTGCGTTCCCTTGCCGGACCCGGGCGGGCCGATCAGCAGCACGTTCATGTCGACACCTTTGCACCTGACCGGGCCGGCCGCGACCGCCGCCCCGAGCGGCTGCCACCAACGCAAACCGTCCGATGTGACATACGCGATCGCCCGGTGCGCGCCGGGCCATCGCCGGGGCGCCGGGGCGCCCGCCGGTATCGTGCGCCTGTGGTGGAACGACGGACGACGGCGAGCATCGCGTGAGCCCAGGCGACCGGCCGACGGTCTACTTCCACATCGGGGTGCCCAAGTCCGGCACCACGTATGTCCAGCAGTGCCTGCGCGCCAACCGGCAGGCGTTGCGCGCAGCGGGCGTTCTGTATCCGGGCAAGGGCGACTCGCAGTTCCGTGCCTGCCAGGACCTGCTCGACTGGCGGATCGGCGGCCAGGACAAGGGGTCCACCGCCGGCGCCTGGTCGCACCTCGTGCGCCAGATCGAGCGGTGGCCGGGCACGTCCGTCATCGACCACGAGCTCTTCTGTGGCGCGAGCCAGCCGATCGTGGACCGGGCGCTGGCCGACCTCGCCTTCGCCGACGTGCACATCGTGCTCACCGCACGGGACTTCGCCCGTCAGCTGCCGGCCGTGTGGCAGACCCGGTTGCGTACCGGCGCCGGCGGCAGTTACGCGCTCTTCCTCGCCGCCGTGCGCTCCGGGCCGCCCGGCCGCGGGACGGCGCGGCCGTTCTGGAACAACCAGGGCGTGCCGACCATCCTCGAGCGCTGGGCGGCCGGGCTGCCGCCGGAGCAGGTGCACGTCGTGACCGTCCCACCCTCGGGCAGCGAGCCCGATCTGTTGTGGCTGCGCTTCCTCGGCGTCCTCGGCTTGGACCCTGCGGCGTTCCCCGGCGCGCCGCGCGGCGCCAACACCTCGCTCGGGGCGACCGAGTCGGCCCTGCTGCGCCGGATCAATGAGACGGTCGCGAAGCAGAATCTGCCCTGGCCGGTGTACGTACGCGCGATCAAGCACCGGCTCGCACCCGCGCTGGCCGGGCGGGGCGGGCCGGCGATCGAGCTTCCCGAGGACGTCTACGCGTGGGCCGTGGAGTGGTCCGAGACCGTCGTGGCGGACATCCGCCGGGCCGGGTATGACGTCGCCGGCGACCTGGCCGACCTGGTCCCTCGGTCCCGGCCCACCGGCGCCGACCCCGACGCGGTGGACGCAGCGGAGCAGCTCGACGCGGCGATCGCCGGGCTGTTGAGCCTGGCGCCGGCGGCCGCCCGTGGCTATCCGCGGAACGCGCCGCGGACCCCTGCGCGGCCGAGCACCGTCGCCGGCAGGCTGGTCGGCCTCGCCCGCCGACTGCGCCGGACTGATCAGAGCTCCAGATCGCCGGTCAGTGACTGACAGT
>JAVHVB010000032.1:0-3956 GCA_032160775.1 Pseudonocardiales bacterium
GTGCTCGGACTGTGCGCGCAGGTACAGGACGCCACCGGCGGCGCGTTCACCGCCATCCGCCACGGCCGGCTCGACCCCACCGGCCTCGTCAAGGGGTGGGCCATCGAACGGGCCAGCAGAATCCTGCACGAGCACGGCGCCCGCAACCACGCCGTCAACGGCGGCGGCGACATGCAACTTCGCGGCGAAGCCGCGCCCGGCACGCCCTGGGCCGTCGGCATCGTCGACCCGCACGATCGCAAGCAAGTGCTCACCGTCGTCCGCGGCCGCGACCTCGCCGTCGCGACGTCCGGCAGCGCCGAGCGCGGCGCACACATCGTCGACCCGTTCACCGCACTGCCCGCGACCAACGTGGCCAGCGCTACCGTGCTCGGCCCGTCGCTCACTCTCGCGGACGCCTACGCCACCGCCGCGGTCGTCCTCGACCAAGGCGCCCTCGCCTGGATCGAGAGCCTGCCCGGCTACGAGGCACTCCTCGTGACCGCCGACGGACACCGACGAGCGAGCACCGGATGGCACCACCACGTCGATCCCGACAACACCCGCTGAGCGGCAGGACGGGCGACTGGCTTGAGGGGGCCGCGCCGCCTGGCCGGCTTGGGGTCTTAGTGCCCTGTGCGGGTTCAAGGGTCCCGGCGACGCTGGAGATATGACCCACTCCGAACTGTCAAGCACCAGCAATAGCACCAGCCGGCAGCATGTGACCGTGGGCGTGGACGGCTCGGAGTCGTCGATCGATGCTCTGGGATGGGCGCGGCGGATCGCCGTGGTTCTGGACGCTGAGATCGATGCGGTCACCGCATGGCACTATCCGGCGAGCGACGGACTCTCATACGTCGGCATCGACTGGGATCCTTCGGTCGACGCCGCCGGGATCCTGGCCGACGCGCTGCGCGCGGCATTCGGCGAGGACCAACCCGCCGGCCTGCGCGCCGTCGTCACCGAAGGCCACCCGGCCAAAGTCCTGCTCGACGCCAGCGCTGACGCCGAAATGCTCGTCGTCGGTAGTCGCGGGCATGGGGGCTTCGTCGGCATGCTGCTCGGATCGGTGAGTTCCCGGTGCGCCGAGCACGCCGCCTGCCCGGTACTCGTGGCGCACCGCAAAGCGTGACGGCGTGACGGCTACCGCAGAGCGCGGCGCGGCGCTCGCGCCGAGCGGGATCGGGTCGGCCGCTGCGATGGCGGCCGACGAGCTCGTGCGGTCGCTCGGCAGCGACGCCGCGGTCGGCCTGGCCGATCATGAGGCCGCGATCCGTCAGGACCGATATGGACTCAATGCCGTGTCGTCGCACCGGGCGCGCCCGTTGCGGGTGCTCGGGCATCAGCTCCGATCGCCGCTGCTCGGGCTGTTGGCGGCCGCCGCGGTCGCGTCGTTCTTCGTCGGCGAGCGCGGCAGCGCCGTAATCATCGGCGTGATCATCGCCTTGTCGGTGGGTCTCGGGTTCGTCAACGAATACCGCGCCGAACGCGCTGCGGAAGCGTTGCGCGACCAGATTCATCACCGGACCACCGTGATACGCGGCGGGCGGGCGGTCGAGATCGACGTCACGGCGCTCGTCCCGGGCGATGTGTTCGAGTTACGGCTCGGCGACATCGTCCCGGCCGACGTGCGCCTTCTCACGGCAGTCGGGCTCACCTGCGACGAGTCGGTGCTGACTGGCGAATCCATGCCAGTCGACAAGACGACCTCGACGGTCCCGGCCGGAACCGCGTTGGCCGAGCTGTCCGGCTGTGCGCTCATGGGCACGGTGGTGAACGCCGGGAGTGCGCGCGCACTCGTGGTCTCGACGGGGCCGCGCACCGAGTTCGGCAAGATCGCCGCCGGACTCAACACCGGGCAAGTCGACACCGAGTTCCAGGTCGGGTTGCGGCGTTTCTCCCTGCTGCTCGTCTACGTCGCCGGCTCGTTGACGACGTCGATTTTCATCATCAACGTCGCGCTGCACAAACCGATCCTCGATGCGCTGTTGTTCTCCCTCGCCATCGCCGTCGGCATCACGCCGCAGCTGCTGCCGGCGGTCGTCTCCAGCAGCCTCGCGGCCGGTTCCCGGCGAATGCGCCGCCGCAGGGTCCTCGTCAAACGCCTCGTCTGCATCGAGGACCTCGGCAACGTCGACGTCCTGTTCACCGACAAGACCGGCACCCTCACCGCGGGTCGGATCGACTTCGACCGGGCGGTACCCACTGCACGACTCGACGCAGCGGACGTCCTCACCTGGGGCCTACTGTGCACCGAGAGCACCCTGCAGGACGGAGCGCCCGTAGGCGGCAACCCGCTGGACCGAGCGCTGTCATCCGCCCCGGACGCCGTGGCGCAGCAGGACCGCGTGGCCCGCTTCACTCGGCTCGGGCTCGTCCCGTTCGACCACGAACGCAACCTGGTCTCCGTCGTGGTGCGCGACGCTACGGGCAGTTGCACCCTCGTCACGAAGGGCGCACCGGAGGCCGTCCTGGGCCGCTGCGTCCACACGCCCGAGAGGGCCCAGATGGCGCTGGCCGCTGAGTTCGCCGCCGGTAATCGGGTGATCGCCGTTGCGACCCGGCCGGCCGGCGATCGAGCGCCCACCGCCGCCGACGAGCACGACCTCGACCTCTGCGGGTTCCTGGTGTTCCTCGATCCGCCCAAGGCCGACGCCGCCGCCGCACTCGAGCGGCTGGCCGGCCTCGGCATCGCGGTGAAGGTGATCACCGGTGACAACGCCGCGGTCGCGCAAAAGGTCTGCGCCGATCTCGGGCTGCCCGCGACCAAGGAACTCACCGGCGCCGAGCTCGCCGGCCTCGACGACGCGGCGCTCGGGGCACTGATTCCGGCTACGACGGTGTTCGCCCGGGTCAGTCCCGAGGACAAGGCCCGCATCGTCCGCGTTCAGCGGCGCAGTGGCGGCGCAGTCGCGTTCCTGGGCGACGGGGTCAACGACGCGCTGGCCCTGCACGCCGCCGATGTCGGCATCTCGGTCGATTCGGCGACCGACGTCGCCAAGGATGCCGCCGACGTCATCCTGCTCGAAAAAGACCTCGACGTGTTGGCCGACGGCGTCGCGGAGGGCCGGCGGATCTTCGCCAACACCATCAAGTACGTGCTGATGGGCACGTCCAGCAACTTCGGCAACATGTTCTCGGCCGCGGGCGCTTCACTGTTCCTGTCGTTCCTGCCGATGCTGCCGTCACAGATCCTGCTCAACAACCTGCTCTACGACTCGAGCCAACTCGCCATACCGACCGACGAGGTGGACGAGGAGCAGCTGCGCCGGCCGGCGCATTGGGACATCGGCTTCATCCGCCGGTTCATGTTCTTCTTCGGCCCGCTCAGCTCATTGTTCGACTTCATCCTGTTCGGCGTCATGCTGTGGGTCTTCCACGCCGGCGCCGGCGAGTTCCGGACCGGCTGGTTCGTCGAATCACTCGCCACCCAGACGCTGGTGATCTTCGCGATCCGCACTCGCCGGGTGCCGTTCTTCCGCAGCCGCCCCAGTTGGCCGCTGATCCTCGCAGCGCTCAGCGTCGTAGCGGTCGGTGCTGCGCTGCCGGCCACACCGTTGGCGCACACCCTCGGGTTCACCCCGCTGCCGTTGACGTTCTTCGCCGCGCTGGTCGCGATGGTCGTCGGCTATCTGGCGCTGATCGAGTTTGGCAAGGGCCTCTTCTATCGCACCGCCCGCACCCCCGCGGCCCCACCTGCACCCGACAACCGCCATCGCCACCTCCGCCGCCGCACCGCTCGATTTAGCAGCCGGGGCCCCGTATCCGTCTCCGGCTCCCGGTAACGCCGAAATACAACCGGCCGCCGTATGACGTAGGGCCGCGAGACTCACCCGAGCGGAGACCTTCGCCCTCCCACCGTAGCGTCACCGCGCTCATCCGAGTGCGCGATTGTCGGGGTGACGGTCGTCAGCTGGCTGCCGCCGACCGGCAGCAGGCACGCGGCGATCGCGACGCCGGCGCCCGCGAACGCTTGG
>JAVHVB010000033.1:0-2507 GCA_032160775.1 Pseudonocardiales bacterium
CGTGCTGAGCGAGGGCCGCCTGCTGAACCTGGGCAACGCCACGGGTCACCCGTCGTTCGTGATGAGCTCGTCGTTCGCCAACCAGACGATCGCGCAGATCGAGATGTTCAAGACCCCGGACGCGTACCTCGTGGACGGCAAGCCGACCGTCACCACGCTGCCGAAGCACCTCGACGAGAAGGTGGCCCGGCTGCACCTCGACGCGGTGGGCGCCAAGCTCACCACGCTCAGCAAGGAGCAGGCCGAGTACATCGGCGTCGACGTCGCCGGCCCCTACAAGCCGGATCACTACCGGTACTAGGAGCTACCAGCCGGCTACCAGGTGACGGTGTTGGAGCGGTGGCCTTCCACGACTACCCACACGGTGTCGTGCGGGTGCCCATAGCTGCAGCCGGAACTGGTCTGCGTTGAGGTCGAGTAGCTGTCGAACTGGCCGGCGTGGCCGGACCAGCACGCCACGGTGTGCGGTCCGGCCGCGAAGTTCCGCAGGCTGACCGCCAGGCTGTAGCAGTGCGGCCCGCACGTCGCGCCCTTCGCCAACTGCACCGTCGGTGGCGGGGGTGGCGGCGAACTCGGTGTGGTGCTGCTCGGCGGCTGTGTGCTGGTCGGGTGCGTTGACGTCGGGTGCGTTGACGTCGGGTGCGACGAGGAAGGTTGCGTGCTCGGCGTGCTCGAGTGCGAGGCCGACCGCGTCGCCGACGAACTGTCGGACGGCGACGACGAGGCCGCCGACGTGGTCGGTGTCGCGGTCGTCACCGAGGACGACGGCACCAAGGACGGCAGCGAAGCGGTCCCCGACGAGTCGTCCGGGAACGAGCTGCCGCCCGGCACACCCAGCGGCACGCTCGACAGCGGGAACGAAGCACCGCCCAACGGAGGCCCGACCCCGTCGGTCTTTCCGCCGCCGCCCTGATGCAGCAGGACCGCGGCCGCACCGACACCCGCCAGGCAGACGAGCAGCGCCAGCACGGTGACACGACGGACCGACACCTCGCCCGGCGGCTGCTCGTCGTCGGTCGCCAGGAAAGCGCCGCACTCGCCGCAGACGAACTCGTCGTCGGCGACCCGGCCACAGCGCGGACATGTCGTCATCTCGCCGCATACAGTGACACGTCGCGCGTCGGCTGTCGCCCGTCAGCTGGTGGGGGAGTAGTCCGGTCGCACGAGCAACGCGATGACGGTGTTCGCGATCCAGTCTTCGTACCGCTCGGGTGACCAGCCGCGCTGGATCACCAGGCGGTGATAGGTGAGCGGGTCGTTGAATAGCCACAGGACGTCGCCCGCCTCGTCCAGCGACAGGTCGCGCCGCAGCGCGCCGCGCTCGGCGAGCTGGGCGGCGAGCATGCCCATGCCGAAGCGACGTTGCGACTTGCCCTCGTCGACGAGCGCCCGCACTGCCGGGTCGCTACCGGCCACCGATTCCGCGACCGAGACGAGCGGCGCAACCCGCGCCGCGGATCGACGCTGCATCGCGGCGTAACTGCCCAGCAGGCGGCGGGCATCAGGTTCCGCGCGCTGTCGCTCGATCTCCGGGCGGTCGAGCAACGGGACGGGCTCGTCGTCGCCGACGATCGCCCAGTCGACCGCCAGCTTGAGCGCCTCTACCTTGCCCCCGACCGAGGTGAACACCGTCTTGCGGCTGACCCCTGCCTCCTCGGCAATCGCATCGACGGTGGTGGCGCCGTAGCCGCGCTCGATGAACAGCCGGGCGGCGGCGTCGACGATCGCCCGCCGAGTGGCCCGGGCCTGCTCGGCGCGCAACGTGGAGGCGTACTGCCTCTTGACAGGTTCAGTCATTGAGGTGACTATCAGTGTAACCATTTCATCGAGAGTGTCGAAAACTGACGATACTCGGGGCAGATGGAAGAACGGGGACGTGACAAGGCGAAGACGGTGGTGGTGGGCGCCGGCCCGGTCGGCCTGTACTGCGCGATCGTCCGGGCCCGCGCCGGCGACGAGGTTCTCCTGGTCGATCGGGACGCCGGTCCGGGGTCGGACGGCACGTGGGACCGGCGCGGCGTGATGCAGTTCCAGCACCCGCACTTCTTCCGGCCGGCCGTCCGCCAGGTCTTCGAAGCGTCCGCGCCCGATCTCTGGGCCGCCCTTGTCGCGGCCGGCGGAATCCCGGCACGCCCGCCCGGCGCGCCCGACTTCATCACCGGCCTGCAGTGCCGGCGATCGGTCTTCGAGCGGGCACTCCGCGAAATCGCCCGCGCCGAGCCGCGGGTGACGCTGCGCACCGGGCACGCCGATTCCGTCGCAGCCCGCGCCGGCCGGGTCACCGGCGTCGTGGTCGACGGCGCCGAACTTCCGGCCGACCTCGTCATCGACGCGACCGGCCGGGCCGGTCGGCTCGGCGACGGGCTGCGGCCCGCCGAGCAAGGCGGCCCGACCGGATTCTCCTACGTCTCCCGGATGTACCGGGTGCTCGACGACGCCTCCGCCGCCGAGCTGGCCGGGTGCGCCACTCCGCTCGGCAAGCTGTACGACGGCTACCTCGTCATCGT
>JAVHVB010000034.1:0-12684 GCA_032160775.1 Pseudonocardiales bacterium
CCGGGCGTACGCGCCAGCCGCGGGTCCAGCAGCGGTTGCCGACCCCGGCGCACGGCACGGACTTCTCGACGGCCAAACGCGGCGAGCAGCACCGCAGCCAGCACCCACAGCCACCACAACCGGCCGACGCCACCACTGTCCGCCTCGACGAGTGGCACCAGCACGCCGAGCACGCCACCGCCGAGTAGTAACGAACCGGGCAGGTCCAGGTCCGCGCCCCGCCAGCCGGCGCCAGAGGTGCGCGGCACAAACCGGGCTGCCAGCACCAGCGCGAGCATGCCGATCGGAATGTTGACGTAGAACACCCAGCGCCAGGAGTCCGGGCCCGTCGCCGCTGCGAGGATCAGCCCGCCGGCCACCGGACCCGCCGCGGTGGCCAGGCCGACCGTCGCTCCGAGGATCCCGAAAGCACGCCCGCGTTCGGCGCCCCGGAACATCTGCTGGATCAGTCCCGAGTTCTGCGGAAGCAGCAGGCCGCCGGCGACACCCTGGACCAACCGCGCGGCGATCAACAGGTCGGCGTTCGGCGCGGCACCGGTCAGCGAGCTGGTCACGACGAAGGCTGCCAGGGCGATCATGAACATCAGCCGCCGACCGAGGGCATCGCCGAGCCGGCCGGCCGGCACCAACGTCAGACCCAAGGTGAGCGCATACCCCGATACAACCCACTGTGCCTTGGTCGCCGGCATCGCCAACCCGCGCTCCATCGAGGGAAGGGCGACGTTCACGATGCTGACGTCGAGCAGCACCATGAACGCGGCGAGCTGGGTCACGGCCAAGGCCCGCCACCGGCGCGGATCGGCCGCTGCGTCGGCGTCGTTCTCCGGCAGCGCTCGATGGGTGGTCGGCGTGGTCAAGGCAACCGACTCGGCAGCGATCGTGAGGGACGGAGCACGGTGGCGCCGAGCCAGCGAGTCGGCGTGTTCACCAGTCTCATCAATGCCTCCGGAATCACGATCGGCGTTCCTCGACCGTGCCGGAAACATCCGAACCCGGCATCGCTGCCAGCATCGATTCCGTGGCATGGGTAGCCGCCATGACCGGCGGTTCCTGGATTGCAGCTAGCCGGAAGGTCCGGATCTCAGCCAGCCGGGCTGGCCAATAGCCGCTGGCACCGATGCCGGAAGTAAGCGCGTGCGGGACGGTCAGCGCAACGAAATCGCTGTCGTTCCCAGGGGTGCCGCATGGAGCCGAGTCAGGAATCCGATCGCGTCCTTACCCAGGTACGGGTAGATGCGAACTACGTCAGGCCCGCAACCAGACCGATGATCGACCTGGGCCGCGCCCTGGACCTGCTCACCGCGGCAGTCATTCAACGTGGCGAGTCCTTCGTATTGGTCGCGGGCCCACATCAGTCGTGCCTGTACAAGGGCGATGATGGGCCGCAATGTCTCGTCGGTCGATGCCTGTCCCTCGCCGGGGTCGCCGACGCGTACCTCGACGCGTTGGGCGGCCGCGCCGTGCGCGAGCTCTACGACCGCGGCGCCCTGCCCGTTCAGCTCACCCTCGGCGCGCTGGTCCTGCTGGACGCCGCGCAGCGCGGTCAGGACCGTGGCTACGCGTGGGGCGAGGCTCTCGAGTACGCCGTCAGCGTTGTCCAACGGTTCCTCGACCTGATTCCGTCCGGCATGTGGTCTCCGGCCCGATGACCGTGCCATCCGACATGGACCTCAGTGCCAGCCGTGGTGACGCCTCCCGGATGCCTGCTGGCCGCGATGTCGGCTCTCCCGCGAGCTGCAGCCGGACGTGACGCCCGCGAGTACCGGCTAGCCGGTACCAGCAGTGGGCGCTGACCGGGAAGCCGAGTACGGGCATGAGTGCAACGTTGTTGGTGGCGATTTGTGCCCGACCCGGAGGTGGACGATGGCGAGCATCACCCTGACCTCGTCGCAGGCGACCGGCTCATACGGGTTCAGCCCGCGATGACCGGGCTGTTGACGAGCGGACCGCATCCGGTGATGTCGGCCTCGGGGATCGTTGGTCGTCGTGACGTGCCGACTCGGGTCGTGGTCGCCGACGACGACGTACTTTTGCGTGAGGGCGTCGCGAGCTTGCTCGACCGCTCGGGGTTCGACGTCGTCGGTCAGGCCGGCGATGCAGTCGGATTGCTCGCCCTCGTCCGTTCGACCCGCCCGGACCTTGCCATCGTCGACATCCGGATGCCGCCGACGCACGCGACCGAGGGTCTGGACGCGGCCCGCGTCATCCGCCAGGAACTTCCGGGCACCGGGATCATCGTGCTGTCCGCGCACGTCGAGGTGGACCAAGCCATGGATCTGCTGGCCGGCGGCGAGCGGCTGGGCTACCTGTTGAAGAGCCGAGTGAGTGACATCGAGCAGTTCCTCGATTCTGTCGAGCGAATCGCTGCCGGCGCCTCGGTGGTGGATCCGTCATTGGTTCAGGAGCTGATCAGGGCGAGGCGACGGCGCGACCCGCTCGACGTGTTGTCGCCGCGGGAGCGAGAGGTACTCGCCTTGATGGCCGAGGGCCGGTCCAACGCGGGCATCGCCGGTCAGATCTTCGTCGCCGAGGGCACGGTCGAGAAGCACGTCCGGAGCATCCTCACCAAGCTCGACCTGCACGAGAGCGCCGCCGGTCATAGACGCGTGCTCGCGGTCCTGCGCTTCCTCGAAGCCCGCTAGACCGCGGTATGCCTAGAGTTCCGCCGTCGGACAATCGGCCTCGGAAGGGGTCGGCGCGCGACCGAACCGCTGCCTTCCGCGCCGCACAGCGCCGGGCCGAGCGGCGCCGGCGTGTCCTGATCGGCGTCACCGGCGCCGTTGTTGCGGCGGTGGCCACCGTCGGGATCAACGCCGCACTTCACAGTGGCTCGGCACACGCCGCCCCGCAAGTATCCAGCGACACCGCTCGTAATGTGCTCACTGGGCCGATGGGGCCGGAGGGCATCTCCCTCGAGCAAGGTGAACTGCTCGCGCCGGCGAGCACGGCGGCAAATGGGCTACCGGTCGACGGCATTGAGTGCAACGCCGGCGAGCAGGTCGCCTACCACATCCACACACACCTGACGGTGTACGTCGACGGCAAGCTGCGTCCGATCCCGGCCGGCGTCGGAATCGTCGAACCCATCGCGCAGCAGACGCCCGACGGCCCGTTCGACAGCGCGAGCGAGTGCTACTACTGGCTGCATGTGCATGCCCAGGACGGCGTCATCCACATCGAGTCGCCGACCACCACCACGTACACGCTCGGGCAGTTCTTCGCGATCTGGAACCAGCCGCTGACGGCCCATCGGGTCGGTCCCAGCGCCGGCAAGCTGACCGTCTTCGTCAACGGCGCCGCCTACGCCGGCAACCCAGCTGACATCCCGCTGCGTTCGCATGAGGACATCCAGATCGACGTCGGCACACCGACGGTTGCCGCCGAACGAGTCGACTGGTCCAAGTCGCAGCTCTGAGGTGATAGCTCGAGATCATCGCCGGGCAGCCCAAGCGCGCGGCTGCGCGGCATGATGGTCGGCATGGGCATGCACGGTGGGTCTGCGCAGGACGTCTCGCCGTGTGCCTTCGTCATCTTCGGGGCCTCCGGCGATCTGACCGACCGGAAGCTGTTGCCGGCGCTCGAGCAGCTCGCCAGCTTCGGGCGGTTGCCGAAGGGGATCGCGCTCATCGGCGTGGCCCGCACGGCGATGGGCGACGACGGGTTTCGTGAGCGGGTCCGCAGTGTCGTCGATTCCTCGACGGCGGCGTCGCCGATGTGGGCGGACCTCGCGTCGTCGGCCCGCTACGTCAGCGGCGGTTACGACGATCCGGACACCTACGAACGTCTCGCCGCGGTCCTGGATGAGTGCGACCGCACGCGGGGCACTGCCGGCAACCGCGTCTTCTACTTCGCCACCCCTCCGCAGCTGTTCGGCACGATCGCGACTCAGCTCGGCGTCGCCGGCTTGAGCAAGGAGGTGGGCGACTGCACCTCCCGCATCGTCATCGAGAAGCCGTTCGGTTGGGACGAGCAGAGCGCCAAGGACCTCTACGCGGAGATCTCCAAGGCGTTCGAGGAGCATCAGATCTTCCGGATCGACCACTACCTCGCCAAGGACACGGTGCAGAACCTGCTCGCGCTGCGCTTCGCCAACACGATCTTCGAGCCGATTTGGAACCGGACCTGGGTCGACCATGTCCAGATCACCGTGGCGGAGACCTTGGGCGTGGAGGAGCGCGGCGGGTTCTACGAGACCACCGGCGCCATGCGCGACATCGTCCAGAATCACGTGCTCCAGGTGCTGTCACTGTTCCTCATGGAGCCGCCGACGTCGTTTCACGCCGAGGCGATCCGCGACGAGAAAGTCAAACTGCTCCGCGCGATCAGGGCGATGGACGACGAGGAGGACCTCGTCCGGAACGCGGTACGCGGGCAGTACACGCGCGGCGGCACGCGCGACGCGTTGATGGCCGGGTACCGCGAGGAGCCGGGTGTCGACCCGCTGAGTTCCACCGAGACATTCGTCGCACTGCGACTCGAGATCAACAACTGGCGCTGGGCGGGCGTTCCCGTCTACGTGCGCACCGGCAAGCGACTCCCGCGCCGGGTGACCGAGGTTGCCATACATTTCCAACGGCCACCGCAGTTGCCGCTGTTTCCGCAGAGCGCGGCAGCCCTCGAACCCGACGCGCTGATCGTGCAGGTCCAGCCGGACGAAGGCTTGAGCCTGCGCTTCGGCGCGAAGGTCCCAGGATTGGCGTTCGACGTGCGCCAGGCCTCGATGGACTTCGCCTACGACGAAGGGTTCGAGGAGCGCCTCCCCGACGCGTACGAGCGGGTCATCCTCGACGCGCTCAAAGGCGATCCGACGCTCTTCATCCGCGCCGACGAGGTCGGCCGGTCCTGGCGAATCGTGGACCCGATCCTGAAGTACTGGGCCACCGACCCCGCAGCTATTCCGCTCTACCAGGCGTCCACCTGGGGGCCGCGCGAGGCCAGCGACCTGATCGAGAATGACGGCCGCCGGTGGCGCCACTACTGATCGACGCGGGTCTTCCAACTCGCTGACCCTCGCCGTCACCGTTCTGCGGGACCGCGACCGTTCCGGCTAGCCGGTAACCCGCGTGGCCGCCTCCAGTGATGACTGCGGGCAGCCGGCGAAGCAACGTTGGGTTGCACGACCTCGACACATTCCTCCGCAGGCGCGAGCCGCACAAGGGAGCACCATGTCCATCAATCGCACCCCACTCGCCGCCGCCACGGTCGCGGCCGCCGCGGTGATGCTCGTATCGGCCTGCGGCAGCAGCAGCGGCACGCCGACGCCGAGCACGACGACGCCGACGCCGACGTCATCAGGGTCATCCTCGGGTACGCCAGACGTGAGCGCAGCCGGGTTCTCGTCAAGCTTCGCGAGCATGAGCGACCTGGCGCCCCTCGTTGCGGCCGGTCGGGGCAAGGTCGGTGTGCTGCTACCGGACACCACATCGTCGGCACGCTATGTCGAGTTCGACGCCCCGCTGCTCACCAAGGCCTTCGCCATGGCGGGTCTCCCGTCGTCCGACCTCTCGGTGGAGAACGCGCACGGAGACGACGCGACACAGGTCAGCCAGGCGCAGGCCGACATCACCAACGGTGCAGCGGTCCTGATCCTGGACCCGTTGACGTCCGGCGTCGGGGCGGAGATCGAGAACTATGCGCATCAGCACGGCGTCGCGGTGATCGACTACGACCGCCTGACGCTCGGTGGGAGCCGCTCGTACTATGTGAGCTTCAACAACGTGAAGGTCGGCCAGCTCATCGGTACCGGCTTCGCAAGCTGCGCACCGGCGTGGGGTGTCGCCGATCCGGAAATCATCGAGATGGTCGGTGACCCCACCGACAACAACGCAACCCTGTTCGCCCAGGGCTACAACTCGGTGATCGCGTCGCATCCAACATGGCAGGTCGTCGCAAAACCGGCTGGCACCTGGGACCCGCCCACGGCGCTGTCGGAGTTCACGCAGGCGCTGACCGCGCATCAGAACGCCAACTCGGCGATCATCCCGAACGACGAGAACGCCGCGCCGATCATCGCCTACCTGCAAAAGCACGGGGTGAAGCCGAAGACGTTCCCGATCACCGGCCAGGACGCGACGTCCGTCGGCCTGCAGAACATCCTGCTCGGCTACCAATGCGGCACCGTGTACAAGCCGATCGACATCGAGGCACAGGCCGCCGCAGCAGTCGCGCTCTACGTGCGAGCGGGCATGACTCCGCCCGCGGACCTGGTGAACGGCAGTACGCCAGACACCCAAACCGACCAGAACGTCCCGTCCGTGCTCCTCACACCGGAGTGGGTCACCACGACGAACATGAAGAGCACGGTGATTAAAGACGGCGCCGTGACGGCCGCGCAGATCTGCACTGGCGCCGTGCAAGCAGCGTGCTCAGCGGCTGGGATCGGCTGACTCCCGTGATCACCGCCGCCGCCGTAATGGCCGGGCAAGCAGGCTCGGCCACCGGGGCTCCCGAAGAGGGGCCGCTCCTGCGGCTCGAACATGTCAGCAAAAGCTTCGGTCCGGTCGAGGCGTTGCGCGACATCAACCTGGACATCTACCCCGGCCAAGTCACCGCGCTGGTCGGTGACAACGGCGCCGGCAAGTCGACGATGATCAAGACGATTTCCGGGATCTGGCCGCCTGATGCCGGCCAGATCTACTGGGCAGGCCGCCCGACGCACATCGGCAGCCCGCGCGCGGCCTCGGCGCTCGGCATCGCCACCATGTACCAGGACCTGGCGCTTGCCGACAACCTCGACATCGTCAACAACATCTTCCTCGGCCGGGAACGACTCAAGCGTGGGCTGCTCGATGAAGCCGCCATGGAGATCGCCGCGCGCCGTACCCTGCACGACCTGCGCGTGTCCACGGTCCGCTCGGTCCGGCAGCCGGTCGGATCCCTGTCCGGGGGGCAACGGCAGGCCGTCGCCGTCGCCCGTGCCGTCCTCGAGGACGCGAAGCTGGTGATCATGGACGAGCCGACGGCGGCGCTCGGTGTGTCCCAGACCGCAATGGTGCTCGACCTCGTGCGCAGGTTGAGCGACCAAGGCGTCGCCGTCTTGCTCATCTCGCACAACCTCGTCGACGTGTTTGCCGTTGCCGACCAGATCGCCGTGCTCTATCTCGGCCACGTAGCCGCGGTGCGCCCGACAGCCGATCTCGACACGCAGCATGTCGTCGAATTGATCACGACTGGGGAGGGCGTCCAGTGACCGCCCAAATCAGCGCGGCTGCCGCTCCGGCCGAAGCGGTTACCGCGGAGCAGCACGTGCGAACGACCTTCCGCGAGTACGCCGCCGATCAGGCGCGGCGGATACGGCGAGGGGACAGCGGCACGCTGCCGGTGCTGGTCGGCTTCGTGGTCATCATCGTCATCTTCCAGACGCAGAACTCGAACTTCCTGTCCTCCGGGAACATCGTCAACCTGATCCAGCAGGCGTCGCTGTTCGTGGTGTTCGGGCTTGCTGAGATCTTCATCCTGCTGCTCGGCGAGATCGACCTGTCCATCGGCTTCAACGCCGGCGTCGGAGCAGCAGTAACCGCCGAACTGGCGGCGCCGCCACACAACCAGAGCTGGCTGATTGCGGTCCTCGCCGGGGTCGCCGTCTGCTCGTTGTTCGGTGCAATGCAAGGGTTGATCGTCACCCGGTTGGGGGTTCCGGCGTTCATCGTCACCCTCGCCGGCTACCTCGGCCTGCAAGGCGTGAGCCTGTGGCTGTTCGACCAGGACACGCATGCGGTCGGCGGCACCATCAGCGTTACGAACAAGACGCTCAGCGGGATCGTCTACAGCTCGTTGTCGCCGCTCGCCGGCTGGATCGTCATGATCGCTCTGGTCGCGAGCTACGCGGCCCTGAGCCTCGCGGCGCACGTGCGCCGGGCGCGAGCCCATCTCGCGGCCGCGCCGCTCGCGCTCGTGCTCGCCAAGATCGTCACGCTCGCCGTGGCCGGTGTGCTGCTCGTGATCATCTGCAACCGCAACCGCAGCCTGTCCCTGTTCACATCGCTGCGTGGCGTTCCGTACGTGGTCCTCGTCGTGCTGGCGCTCGTCATCATCTACAGCTTCGTGCTGGACCGGACCCGATTCGGCCGCTACGTCTACGCGATCGGCGGCAACGCCGAGGCCGCGCGCCGGGCCGGAATCAACGTGCGGAGCATCCGCCTGGCGTGCTTCGTGCTCGCCGGTTTCACAGCCGGCATCGCCGGAGTCGTCGCGGACTCCTTCCTGGGCTCTGCCCAGTCCAACTTCAACGGCGGCATCTATGTCCTTTACGCCGTTGCGGCAGCAGTCATCGGCGGGACGAGCCTGTTCGGCGGCCGGGGACGAATGGTCCACGCGCTCATCGGCGGATTCGTGATTGCCGCGATCGCCAACGGCATGTTCCTGCTCGGGTTGAGCAGCGCTGCACAGGAGATGGTCAACGCAGTCGTACTCGTCGCAGCGGTCACCGTTGACGCCGTCGCGCGGCGCCGGACCACATAGCTGGTGTGGACCTGTGCTGAGTCAGAGCATTCACCCCGGCCGCGGCCAGCTGGCAGCTGCACCATGACCATCGCGGCACGAACCAAGGGCACTGAACGCCCTTCGACGAATTCCAGCCAGCCGGTATGCCAGTTGGACGCTGCCCGTGCCGACAAACTCGACGCGCCGGGCGACGCTGATCTCAGGTGAATAGGAGCCTGCTGCAGTTCGTCACCGACCGCAGTCAGGTTCGACAACACATCGCCGAAGCCAAGGACGACGACATGACTGCGATTGCATCCCATCCCGTAGCCGTGCATGGCGTGAGCAGGCTCGACCCATTCCCCCAGACGATGCAGGTCACCGCTGCCGCGATTCGCGCCTGGCAGCTGGCCGGCTACTCCGTCAGCGAGCACCGCAAGGCGAACTGGGTGTACCTGGTCGCCCGTGGGCAGGCGGAATCAGCCGTCTACAAGATCGTCGGTCCGCGATTTTACGACCGCGCGGTGACCTATGAGGGCTTTCGTGTCGCCTGAGTTCACCCGCTCCGTCAAGCAGCACACAATCGCACGTCCTGAGGAGGAATACGCATGCACACGCGAATGATCGGCGACGTCCGGGTCAGCGCGATCGGTCTCGGCGGCATGCCGATGTCGATCGAGGGGCGACCCGACGAGCAGCGTTCCGTCGCCACGATTCACGCCGCGCTCGACGCCGGCGTGACGCTGATCGACACCGCGGACGCGTACCACCTGACCGCGCACGACCTCGGCCACAACGAGACGCTGATCGCCCGCGCGCTGGCGACATATCCGGGCGACACGTCCGAGGTGTTGGTTGCGACGAAGGGCGGTCACCTCCGTCCGGGCGATGGCTCGTGGACCTTGGACGGCAGGCCGGACTATCTCAAGCGGGCGTGCGAGGCATCGCTGAAACGACTCGGCGTCGATGCCATCGGCCTTTACCAGTTCCACCGTCCCGATCCGAAGGTGCCGTACGCCGAGTCGATCGGCGCTATCCGAGACCTGCTCGATGAGGGCAAGATCAGGCTCGCCGGAGTCTCGAACGCGAGTCCTGACCAGATTTGGTTGGCCGACCAGATCCTCGACGGTCGGTTGGCGAGCGTGCAGAACCAGTTCTCGCCGGCGTTTCGTTCGAGCAAGGCAGAGTTGGATCTGTGCGCGGAGCTCGGCGTCGCGTTCCTGCCGTGGAGCCCACTGGGAGGTATCTCGCGCGCGGGCGAGCTCGGGTCGCGCTTTCGAGCATTCGCAGACGTAGCACGCGAACGCAGCGTCACCCCACAACGGGTCTGCCTGGCATGGTTGCTCGCCAAGGCGCCGGTCGTCATCCCGATTCCGGGTTCGACGCGTCCGGCGACGATTCGCGACTCGGCAACGGCGGTAGACCTTCAGCTGTCTGCGGCTGAGTTCGCCCGTCTCGACGCGGCTTGAGCGCGACTGCGACATGATTGAGGGCGTGGCGGACCGTCGCGGTGCAGTGCAATTCCGAATCTCAGACGATGCGCGATACCGTCAGCGTCGCATCTGACGGGAGTTCGGCGGCATGCCCATCAATCCTTGGATCGCGATCGAGGCGACCACGTCCCCTTCGTTGCGGACGCGCGAACTCCGGCATGCGTGGGACGAATACCTAAGCGAGGGCCGGCTCAACCACGTCCGCGGACCGATCGCCGACTCGTGGAGCCGATCGGTGGCGGCCGGCGTAGATCCATCCCATGCGCAGGCGCCCACATTGCTCGCCGATCGGGGTGATGTGCGCGAGCGTTGGGAGGGCCATCCACTCGAGGCGGTTGCGCCGCTGATTCGCCGCTGGTTGGGTCCGCTTGCCGCTGACAGCGAGCACCTCATCGTCGTGAGCAATGCTGACGGGTTGCTGCTCTGGATAGACGGCGATGCGACGATCCGCTCCGCCGCAGCCGACGCGATGAACTTCGTCGAGGGATCACTGTGGAGCGAAGCCGGCGTCGGCACCAATGCGATCGGAACCGCGCTCGCAGCCGACCACCTTGTCCAGGTCCACGCGGCTGAGCACCTGAGCGAGATTGTCCACGGATGGAGCTGTTCGGCCGCGCCGGTCCACGATCCGGAGGACGGCAGCCTGCTGGGAATCATCGATCTCACCGGGCGAGCGGCTGATGTGACCCCTGCGCACGCCGCCATCACCCTTGCTGTCGGGCGCGCCGTCGAGGCACAACTGCGCGTCCGCGCCCAGGAACGCGACGCTCGGCTCAGGGTCCGATATCTCGATCAGTTGGCATCTGCAAACCAGAAAATCGCGCTCGTCAGCTACAGCGGACGAGTCATCGCCGACCACCCAGCCGGATTGATTCGTGCCGAGCGGATCGAGGTCTCACCCGGCGGTGGCCTCGTGCTGCTGTCCGGCGGACGAGTCGGCTTTGCCGAGCCCTCCGAGCATCAGGACAGCTACCTCGTGCGTCTGCTGCACGACCAGCCACGCGGACGCCGCCTCCTCGAGCGGGTGCCGGCAGTCAGTGCCCAAGCTGCCGATGCCGCCCAGCCAACCCAGTCCTACGACGCGAGCGAGTGGCGCCGCGCGCAGCTCGAACTCACTCGGCTCGCTGAAGAGCAAGCCGCGCTGCGGCACGTTGCAACGCTCGTGGCCGGGCAATCGACACCGCAGGAAATCTTCGAGACCGTGGCCCACGAAGTCGCTCGGCTTTTCGGCGCCGATCGCGCCACCGTAGCCCGCTACGAGCCAGACGGGACGATGACGATCGCGGCGATCTGGACAAGCGTCAGCGCGCAGCATTCGGCCGACGGCCCGATCGAAGCCCAATGCGAGCGCGTCGCCGCGATGGTGCAGCAGTCGGGTCGGCCCAGCCGCATCGACGGCAACGCCGAGTTAGCGGATCAAGTCGGCGGGCCTGCCAGCGAGTTAGACGCCGCCAGCTCGACAGTTGGTGCCCCGATTCTCGCCGACGGACGCGTCTGGGGTGTTGTCCTGGTCGCCTCTACCGGGCATCAGCCGCTCGTCGGCACCACCGAGGTCCGGCTATTGGGCTTCGCAGAGCTCATTGCGACAGCAATCTCGAATGCCGTCGCTCGCGCCGAGCTGAACGCGTCACGCGCGCGCATCGTGGCGGCCGCCGACGCGAGTCGCCGCCGTTTCGAGCGTGATCTGCACGACGGAGCACAGCAACGTCTGGCCACGGTGGCTCTGCAGTTGCGCGCCGCTGCACTCGACGACACCGGCTCGCCCGAGCATCTGCGGCAGGAACTGTCCCGGGCGGCGGACGCGGTGACGACTGCGCTCGAGGAAGTGCGCGAAATCGCACATGGGATCCATCCGGCGATCCTGTCGGAGGCGGGCCTCGCGCCAGCGCTGCGCGGGCTTGCCCGGCGATTGGAAATTCCTGTCGAGCTGGCGGTCTCCGCCTCCGAACGCCTGCCCGAGCAAGTCGAGGTGGCGGCGTTCTACATCGCGTCCGAGTTGCTGGCCAACGTAGTCAAGCACGCACACGCGTCTGTGGTGCGGGTAGCGGCCGAGCGGGCGAACAACGCTTTGCACCTCTCGATCAGGGACGACGGGCGCGGCGGTGCCGACCCAACTCATGGCTCAGGCCTCATCGGTGTCTGCGATCGCGCGGAGGCGATCGGTGGAACGGTCGTGCTTGACAGCCCGGCCGGAGCAGGAACGACGATTCTCGTTTCCCTGCCAATCGGCGGATGACGGCCGACCGGCGGCGGTCACGTGCCGACGTCGGGTGGGTCCGCGCAGCGGCCTCGACATCCAAGGGCCGAGGAGCTAGCTCCCGCACCCGATCCGCCGCGCGAGCACCGCATTGTGAAGGTTTACAACGTAACTGCTTTGCGAAATGGCGCTGAATAACCTAGGATCCAACCGTGGCGAGCGACGCGGGGGCCGAGCCGGCCGTGGCAAGCGCGCACTCCGCTGTCGGAGCGGCTGCGCCGGACCGTGACCGGATGGCTCGACCGCACCTGCTCAAGCCGCTCCTGCAGTTGCTGGCCAAGGCCTTCACCCGGGCCTTGCTCATGTTGTGGCTCGTCGCCACCGTCACTTTTATCGCGATCCGCGCACTGCCGGGCAATCCGGTCGACGTGTGGGTCCAAGACCTCGAGGACACCGGTCTGTCGGGAGATCAAGCACGCGAGAAGGCCACCCAGTTACTCAAGATCGATGTCAACGAGTCACTGTGGAGCCAGTACTTCGACTACATGCGCAACCTCGCGCACGGCGACCTCG
>JAVHVB010000035.1:0-2902 GCA_032160775.1 Pseudonocardiales bacterium
CATCGTCATGCCGCTCAACAAGCTCGCCGAGCGGCGGGCAGCAAAGGTCGCGTCCGGCGAACCGGACCCGGAGCCGAAGCCCGAGGAGATCATCCTGCTCGAGCAGATCCGCGATCTGCTCGCCCAGCGGCACAATGCCGGGCGGCCCAAGCCGGGCTGAACCTCACTCGTGATGAGGCGGGCGTTCCCGTCGATACCACTCGTCGTCGCGCCGGGTCGGTTCGTCGCCCCAGCCGGTTTCCCGCTCGTCGCTCGTCGTGTCCGGGAGGACCGGCTTGTCGTCCTGGGGTGGACGAGTCGGCTCGCGACGGTCTCGATCGGTCACGGGCAGTTGACCCATTCGTCGGTCCCGTCGGCGAACGTCTGCCGCTTCCAGATCGGCAGCCGCGCCTTCACCTCGTCGACCAACCGCCCACACAACTCGAACGCGGCGCCGCGGTGTTCGGTGGCCACGGCCGCCACCAGCGCGACGTCGCCGATCGCCAGCGCACCGACGCGGTGACTCACCGCGAGCGCCAGCACCTCCGGCTGCGCGCCGAACGCGGCGGCGATCTCACCGAGCACGGCCTCCGCGCTCGGGTGTCCCTCGTACTCGAGTTCCACCACCTCGCGGCCGGAGTCGACGTCGCGGACGATGCCGCAGAAGACCACTCGGCCGCCTGCTCGCCGATGCGCGACCGCTGCCTCGTGCAGCGCAACGTCCAGCGGCTCGGCCGACACGGTGACCAGCCGCACGATCGGGTCGACCTCGCTGCCCGGCGTCGTCATCGGACCGGCCCTCGCGCCCCGGGCGGGATCGCAACGCAACCGTTCACTCTTCTTGTCGCACCCCTCATACCCCACCGCCCGGCCGGTGATCGCCGCCGGCGAGCTGATCGGCAGCGTGCTCGAGCAGCGGCCGCAGCACCGCCATGCCGTCCCGCACACCGCCCGGCGATCCGGGCAGCGTGACGACCAGCGTGGCGCCGATCGTGCCGGCCACGCCGCGGGACAGCACCGAGGTCGGCACGGCGTCGCGAGAGACCGCCCGCAGAGCCTCAGCGATGCCCGGCACCGTGCGCTCGAGCATCGGTCCCACCGCTTCCGGCGTCACGTCGGTGGGCGTCAGTCCGGTACCCCCCGTCGTGAGCACGGCACGCGCTCCGGCCTCGACCGCATCGTCGATCGCGCCGCGGATCGCCGCGATCTCGTCCGGCACGATTCTGCGCAGCACGACCTCGTGCCCGGCCTCGGCAAGCAACGCGGCGAGCAGTTCGCCGCTGTCGTCGGGCCGCGCGCCGGACGCCGACCGGTTCGAGCAGGTGATCACCGCGGCCTTCACGACGCCGACCAGTCCCCGGACCGGCCGCCGGACTTGGCGATCAGCCGGACGTCGGTGAGCCGCGCGCTGCGATCGACGGCCTTCACCATGTCGTAGAGCGCAAGCCCGGCGACGACGACGGAGGTCAGCGCCTCCATCTCGACGCCGGTGCGGTCGGCGGTGCGCGTCGTCGCGACGATCTCGACGGCGTCGCCGGTGAGCTCGAGGTCCACGGTCACCCCGTGCAGCGCGATCGGGTGACACAGCGGGACGAGGTCGGGCGTGCGCTTGGCGGCAGCGATGCCTGCGATGCGCGCGACGGCGAGCGCGTCACCCTTGGGCAGTCCGTCGCGGCGCAGCAACTCGATCACCTCGGGGGTGGTGACGAATCGGCCCGCGGCGCGCGCCTCACGCGCGGTCACGTCCTTGCCGGACACGTCGACCATCCGGGCCGCGCCATCCGCGTCGACGTGCGTGAGCGCTGCCGGTTCGGCCGAATCCGTGGTCACCCGACGAAGCCTAGTTCGCGCCGAGGGGGCAACTTGCTGCACGGGAGAAGTTGCGACTCGTCCCATCAGCCCCCTTTGCGTAATCCCCCTTAATGTGCACCCGGACCGGCCAACCCGGCCGAACCGCAGACGCAACCCAGGAGGTTGTAGTGACACCAGGCAGACGAGGACTCGTAGTCCTCGCGGCAGTGAGCGCGGCGGTAACCCTCGCCGCTCTTTCTGTCCCGGCACAGGCCGCCCCGTCAAAGGGGCCCGGACAGGAAACCAATCCCTACTCGCCGGCGAACGGGCACGCCTACCGGCACGGCGCGCTGCCGACGATCGCGGTGGCCAACAAGATGCGGGCCTGGGCCAAGCAACACGCGAGCGCGCACGCGGCCGCGACCGGCGCACAGACACTCTCCTACGGCGGCGGCGTCGACGGCATCGGCGTGCAGAGCGGTCACTCCAAGACCTACCTGATCTTCTACGGCACCCAGTGGGGCACCCAGTCGACGGACGCCAACGGGAACCTGAAGTTCACCGGCGACTCGGCCGGAGCTGCGGGCGCCGCCCAGCAGATGTTCAAGGGCATCGGCACGAACGGCGAACTCTGGTCGGCCGACCTGACGCAGTGGTGTGACGGCCCGGGCGTAGCCACCGGTGCGACGAGCTGCCCGGCCAGCGGTGCGAACTACATCCCCTACCAGACCGGCGGCGTGCTCTCCGGCGTCTGGTACGACAACGCAGCCGCATCGCCTTCTGCCGCCAGCGCGGCCCAGCTCGGCAACGAGGCGGTCAAGGCGGCAGCGCATTTCGGAAACACGACGGCGGCGTCGAACCGCTACGCCTACTACGTGGTCCTGTCACCGCACGGCACGAACCCTGACAACTACCAGGGCCAGTACTGCGCGTGGCACGACTGGAACGGTGACGTCGGCGTCTCGTCCCCGTACGGCGATGTCGCGTTCAGCAACCCGCCGTACAACATCGACTCGGGTGCCGGCTGCGGCGTCGGATTCGTCAACGGCAGCACCAACGGCAAACTCGACGGCTACACGATGACGCTCGGCCACGAGTGGCAAGAGATGATGTCCGACCAGAACCCGGCCGG
>JAVHVB010000036.1:0-13983 GCA_032160775.1 Pseudonocardiales bacterium
CACCGCCGAGCGTCGCCAAACTCACCCAGGTCGGTGACCTCCCGGCCACCTTCATCGTCCATCTGAAGGACCTGCGAAACGACTTCACCACCTTCCACGACGAGTACAACGGCCTGGCCGGCGTGGGCGGTGTGCAGAACCAGAACGAGGCGCTGAAGACGTTGCTGAACGCGATCGACGGGGTGAAGTTCTTCTCGATCATGATCGCGGTGGTCGTGCTGATCGCGTCGATCCTGCTGATCGCCAACACCATTCAGGTGGCGGCTGCGCAGCGGAAGAACGAGACCAGCATCATGCGGCTGGTGGGCGCGTCCAGATGGATGACCGAGCTGCCGTTCATGCTCGAGACCATCGTGGCCACGTTCGTCGGTGGGCTGATCGCGCTGGGCCTGATCGCAGTGGGCAAGGGCTTCGTGCTCAACCGGATCTTCAAGGTGCCGGTCGAGAACGGGGTCATCCCCGACCTCGGCACCAACGACATCCTCGTTGCCGGCGGCCTCGGGCTGATCGGCGGAATCCTGCTGTCCGGGCTCACCGCGTTCGCGACCCTGCGCCTGTACGTCAGGCTGTAGTCCGTGGCAACCCAGGCCGCGTCCAGCAATCGCGCGGGCGCACGCAAGCTGATCGCGCAGAACCGCAAGGCGCGGCACGACTACGCGGTGCTCGACGTGTTCGAGGCCGGCGTGATGCTCACCGGCACCGAGGTGAAGTCGCTGCGGCTGGGCCGGGCCTCGCTCGTCGACGGGTTCGCCACGATCGACGACGGCGAGGTGTTCCTGCGCAACGTGCACATCCCCGAGTACGCGCAGGGCAGCTGGACCAACCATGAGCCGCGGCGCACCCGCAAGCTGCTGCTGCACAAGGCCGAGATCGAGCGACTGATCGGCAAGACCAAGGAGAGCGGGCTGACCCTTGTCCCGCTGTCGATCTACTTCTCCGCGGGCAAGGTCAAGGTCGAACTGGCCCTGGCGCGCGGCAAGCGGTCCTACGACAAGCGGCAGGACCTGGCCCGCAAGGACGCCGACCGCGAGGTGCAGCGCGCCCTAGGCCGGCGCGCCAAGGGCATGGACTGAATTCTTGGTGATCAACAGGGCCGAATGCGCCCTATGGCGCGCATTCGGCCCTGTTGATCAACGGAGGGGGGTGGACTGAAGCGTTGCGCGACGAGGACGTCCCGGCGTGGTGGCAGGGGCTGGAACTGCCCGGGCTGATCGACATCCACACGCATTTCATGCCGGACCGCCTGATGGCCGCCGTCTGGCGCTACTTCGACGCGGCCGAGGAGCCCTACGGCAAGCGCTGGCCGATCCAGTACCGGCTGCCGGCCGAGGAGCGGGTCGCGGTGCTGAGCGGGCTGGGCGTTCGGACGTTCACCGCCCTGGCATACCCGCACAAACCCGGCATGGCCGAGTCGCTCTGCGCGTGGGGCCGCGATTTCGCCGCGGCGACCCCGGGCTGCCTCCCGTGCGGCACCTTCTTCCCGGAGCCGTCGGCCGCGGGCTACGTGCGGAACGCCCTCGAAGCCGGGACGAAGGTGTTCAAGGCGCATCTGCAGGTCGGCGCCTACGACCCCCGTGATCCGCTGCTCGAGGCGGTTTGGGGGCAGCTCGCCGACGCCGGGACGCCGGTCGTCGTGCATTGCGGCAGCGGGCCGCTGGCAGGGGCGTTCACCGGCCCGGAACCGTTCGGCGAGGTCCTGGCCCGGCACCCGCGGCTGACCGCGGTCATCGCGCACGCCGGCGCGCCTGAGTACGAGGCGCACTTTCGATTGGCGCGGATCTACCAAAACGTTCATATTGACACCACGATGGTCGGGACGTCGTACATGGACGACTTCGCTCCATTGAGCCCGGACGTGATTCGGCAGCTCGGCGATCTGCAGGACAAGGCCGTCCTGGGTTCCGATTTTCCGAACATTCCGTACCAGTACGCGACGCAGCTGGACGCACTCCAGCGTTTCGATCTCGGAGACGACTGGCTGCGCGCCGTCTGCTGGTACAACGGGAAGCGCTTGTTGCTCGGGTCATGAGGGAGAGCAGTTGCAGCCGGTTGCGATCGACGCGGCGCTGGTCGCGGAGGGGGCCGTGGGCGGCGTCGTCCTCGGCGCGCTGCTCGCGATCGCCAGCCTGCAGCTGACGCGCTGGTGGCGACGCCGCCGGGCTGCGCCGGTGGAAAGGGCCGGCACCCCGGCACTGGCCCGCTTCATCGACACCGAGAGCACCGACCCGGCCTCGTTCGGCGGGGGCGCGTGGTCGGCGCGGGTGATCCAGCGGCGCGACACTGTCACGTACGGCTACCTGGCGGTGGCCGAGGAGTACGCCAGCGCGGACAGCGGCGGCCGCTGGTGCACGCTCACCGTCAGCCTGCCGGGGCGGGTCCCGTCGCTGGTGGTGGACAACCGCGCGGCGTCCGGCCGGGTCGGGGTGCCGCTGGACATGCCGGCCGGAGCCAGCCTCGACGACCCGCCGTTCGACGCCACCTACATCGCCGGCGCTGTTGACGGCGAGACGATCCCGCGGGTGCTGAGTGCCGCCGCGCGCGAGGTGCTGGTGCGCGCCCCGGTGCAGCGGCTGATGCTGCACGAGTCGCAGTTGCTGCTGCGCACCTTCGACGGGGTGCTGCTCGACGACGAGCTGATCCGGGCGCTGGACGGCGTCGCCGCGCGGTTCCTCGCCGCCACCCCGTCGTTCGTCAAGGTCGCCAGGGCGCCGGCGCACTCGGCCGCCCACGCCCCGGGCGAGGAGGACCCGCTGCCCGAGGGCTTCTACGGGCCGGCGGCCGACGCCTCAGTGTGACGAGAAGCGAATCGGCCGCCGGAGTAGGTAGTATTGCTGGGCTACCTACCCAGGGGGTGAATGGTCTCGACTCCGTTCGTCGAGACAGGAGAAGCGGGCCGAGGACTGCATTGCTGACCTCGTAAAAAAAGCGATGCACAAAAAAATAAGCGCCGATTCCAATCGCGCTGACTTCGCTCTCGCTGCCTAGGCAGTAGAGCGGGTCTGTCAGCCCGGGTTCGTCACCGGCCCGGATCCTGGCATCAGCTAGGTGACTTACCGTCCGCCGCGGCCGCGGCAACGGACGGGACAACTCACAGCGGCTGGGCCTGTCACTGACGACGTGTGTGCATGATCGTCGGGGCCGAGTAGAGACACCGCACACTGCGCCCGGAGAAGTCCTGTCGAAGCGACGGAGGACGCGGGTTCGATTCCCGCCACCTCCACCGACCGACCGAGGAGTGTTCACGGTTATACGACGTGGATGCTCACGAAATTGCAGCGTGAACGCCGTCTGAACCTAGCTGAGTGGTTCAGGCGGCGTTTGTGTCCGCGCTGGCGGCCCGGCTCACAATCACGCACGGAACGAACCGCACCAACCACCCCGCAACAGCTTGACCACCTCGGCTCGCGCAACAGATTCGCTCGCTGTGCGTGGCGTCCGGCGTCCGGCGGAGCTACGATCCGCACGCCCACATGAGGACAGACGATGGACGCGGTCAAGACTGCTCCGGACGGCTCCGGCGAGGTCCGCTTGTCCGAGCTGGTAGCTGCGCTATCGCTCGGCGTGGATCTCGGCTTTGGCCAACCGGTCGAGCACGTGCTACGCCAATGCGTGATCGCGCTCGCGCTCGCCGAGCACATTCCGTTGCCGACCGATGAGCGAGCGGCGTTGTACTACAGCGCCCTGATGGTGAACGTCGGCTGTCACTCCGACGCGCATGAACAGGCCAAGTGGTTCGGTGACGACATCGCATTGAAGTCCACAAAGTACGACCATGACGCGCGCAGCCTGCGAGCGGCAGTCGCTGGGATGCGTTTGATCGGCGCGGGCAATCCGCCGTTGCACCGGTTCCGGGTCGGCTTGGAATTCGCCATCAACGGCCACCGCGACGTCGACAAGATGATCCAGTACCACAGCGAGATGGCCCGTCGCCTGGCAGCCGACCTGGGCCTCGACGAGAAAATTCAACACTCCGTCACCGCGTCGTACGAACGGTGGGACGGTCGCGGCTGGCCCGGCCGGCTGCGCGGCGCCGACATTCCGCTGGCCGCACGGATCGTGCAACTGGCCGAGTACTTAGAGGTCGCGCATCGCATCGGCGGGCCGGCCGCCGCCGTCCGGCTCGCCCGCAAGCGCGCCGGCAAGCAGTTTGACCCACACCTGGTCGACATCTTCTGCACCCACGCCACCGACATCCTGAACAGCCTCGATGCAAGTCCCACCTGGCCCACGGTCATCGCCCTGGAGCCCGCCCTGCGAGGCAGGATGACCGCTGACGAAGTGGACGCAGCGCTGTTGGCGATCGCGGACTTCGTCGATATCAAGTCGCCGTACACGCTCGGCCACTCGCGCGCGGTCGCCGAGCTGGCAGCCGGCGCCGGCGCGCTACTCGGTCGCCCGAACAATGCGGTTCGCACCCTGCGCCGAGCTGGACTGGTGCACGACTTCGGCCGGCTCGGTGTCTCCAACACCATCTGGGACAAGCCGGGGCCGCTCGGTGCAGGCGAGTGGGAGCGAGTGCGCATGCATCCCTATCTCACCGAGCGCATCCTGTCGCAATCGCCGAAGCTCGCCCCGCTTGCGGAGATCGCCGTTCAGCATCATGAGCGCCTCGACGGATCCGGCTACCCGCGGGGACTGTCCGGCAGCGCAATTTCCGGCATGGCGCGGATCCTCGCAGCCGCGGACGCGTACCAGACCATGCGTGAACCGCGGCCGCACCGCCCTGCCTTCGCGGCGTCCGCGGCAGCGGACCGGTTGCGCGCCGAGGTGTCCGCCGGGCGGCATGATGGTCCCGCTGTTGAGGCGGTGCTGGAATCCGCGGGCCATCGCCCAGCCCGCAGGCGTAGCGGCCCGGCTGGGCTCACCGCGCGCGAGGTGGAGATTCTGCGATTGTTGGCGCGCGGCTGGTCGAGCAAGCAGATCGCTGCCGAGCTGACGCTGAGCCCGAAGACGGTGCGCAACCACACCGAGCACATTTACGCCAAGACGGGGACGCCGAACCGCGCCGCCGCGAGCTTGTTCGCGGTGCAGCACGGGCTGCTCGGTGATTGATCGCTGCGCGGCGAAGTTGAGGCGTTTGCCCCACGCCGCGCGTGGCCAGCGACACCTAGCGTCGGTGCGTCCGCATCACCCTTTGGAGGTACCGATGCCCACCACGTCACCAGACCGGATCGACCTGCAGGACCACGGCATGGTCGAGGTCCGCACCTGTGAACTCGACGGGATCACCGTTGACTACCTGACCGTCAAGCAGCCAGTGGACATGGCGTTCATGCTGAGCTCGCTACCCGATGGCCGCTGCCAATGCCCGCACTGGGGAATCGTGACCAAGGGCAGCTTCACCGTCCAGTACGCCGACCGCAGCGAGACCGTTGAGCAGGGCGATGTCTTTCACATGACCCCCGGTCACGTGCCCACATATGCGGTCGGCACCGAGCTGGTGCAGTTCAGCCCGACCGATGAGCTGAAGGCCACCGACCAGGCGATCCAGCAGGCGATGGCGAGCTTGGCCGAAAGCTGAGACCGAACTCGGCAGCGGGCTGTGCGTGGACGCCGCCCTGGAACAGGCGGTCTTCAACGTCGCCGATCTGCAGAGCGACCCGCGCTGGCCGGAGTTCGGGCGCCGCTGCGTCGAACACACCGGAATCGGCTCCAAGGTCACCCGAGATCAAGCCTTCGACCTGCTGCGCATGGCCAGCCAACACACCCACCGCAAAGTCGCCGACATCGCCGCCCACGTCACCGAGACCGGAGCCCTCCCGACTACTTCGGCGAACAGCACCGATAACTAAGACGTGCCTCGCGCACGACTCGTCGGCATCAGCACCCATGCTGGCGGCGGGATAGGTCGTTGATCTGGAGTCTCGCCTCGTCGCTGGTGGAAGCAGTGAGCAAGATGGGTCAGGTCTACTTCTTCTTCTGCTTTCCGATGCTCGGGAACCGCTTCCTTACGGCAGCCTTGACCTTCTTCTGCTCCGCGGGCGTGCCCTTTTGCGCGACCCGTGCTAACGCATTGCGCGCGTGAGCCTTGTCGGGGATCGGGTACTTCCGTTTGCCCGGCAGGGCGAACACTTTCTTGCTGAGCTTCTTCCGCTCCTTGGTGCTGCTCAAGTCCTTGGCCATACCGATGTCATTCCCTCGCTGCTGGTCGTGCTCACCACGATCGCCTGAACGGACGCAGTGGGGAACAACCAGCCAATGCCGGCGGCCTAGCGAGAGCGGGTCCAGCCGCCGTTCACGGGGCACGAGATCGAGGCACGGAGATCAGCGGGAAGCGGTATCGGGCAGGCTTGGTCAGCCGCTCATCATCATCGTGCTGTCACGGTCGCCAGGCACGGTGAGCCCAGGGACATGCTCTGGGACAAGCGCAACACCCACGGCAAGGACGAGCAGAACGATGCTGGTGACTGCAACGCCCACACGGCGCCAGGGCAGGAGCTTCTCGATCGCGATGAGCGCACCGATGACGCTCATCCAGGCAAGGCTCATCACGCCGAGTGCGAACAGCGCCGCCATCAAGGCCCAGCAGCAGCCGAGACACCAGGCCCCGTGTCGAAGACCCATCTGAAGCGCGCCGATGCGACCGCCCCGCCATGATTGGAGAATGAAGGAGATGGGGCTTCGGCAGTGGCTCAGGCACACCTGCTTCAGTGGGGTCACTTCGTATGCGGCAGCGAGAAGGATGATGCCTCCCGCCACCCATCGGCCACCGTGCTCCCAGCCGACCGAGGAGCCGCCGAGGTGCGCGACCACCCTCGCGCCGGCGTAGGCCAGCGCCCCCGCGGCGCTCCAGACGATCAAGTATCCGGACACGAAGCAGGCAGTCGCGCCGACCGGCGCAGTCATTGCTCGGCGGCGACGTCCGCGCTGGATGTTGACGTACATGTTCACCATCGGAGCGACTGAGGGGAACATCATCGCCGCCATCATGACGACCCAGGTCGTGATGAAGAAGCCGAAGGTACCGAGCGGCGAACCCGGCCCCGCGTCCATTCCCGACATGCGCAGGTCAGAAATCGTCCACGCCACCGCCGCGAGGATGACGAGCGCGCCGTAGGTTGCCAGCGCCCACGGCGCGACGGGGTGGTGCCGACGTGCCGCCAGCGCAGCGCGGTCAGCCGTTGCGGCCATCCCTGAAGCCTTTGCTATGCGGACCAGGCGAACGGCGTCGAGAAACCGGACTGCCCGGCGAGCGCCGGCTCGAGTCCGAAGACACTGATGCGGCTGTCCCCCGCCTTCGCGAGCGTCACTTCGGAGTTCGCGGGATGGAAGATGCCCACCAGCCGGGCGGGCTCCCCCGTCTCGACGCCGAACGGCACGATGTCGGCAATCTCGATGGATCCGTAGTCGCCGAGGGTCAGGCTGTGCTTGCCGTCTGCCGATTCGAATGCCATCGCAACCCGCTCGACGCCCAGCATCTCGCCGATCAGCGGAGCAAGACCTTCCATCGGCCCGCCCAGTTCGCCGCCGAATACGGCACCGAGCTTGGCCGCTTGCTCCTCCGACGCCGCGTCGTCGATCAGCATGCCCAGCCGCCAGTTGCCGTCGGTCATGACCTTCGGTGTATCGCCCACCGCGGCCACCGTCAGGCCGCTGACGTCCACGCCATCTACGTCGCCTTCGTCGACGTGGAAGACGAGGACGACCTGACATCTGTCGTAATCGGCACCAAGCGCGAGCGACGCGGTACAGGGGCAGACGACGTCGCAGGTGCAGTTCTCGAAATACCGCCCGCTCAGGCTCCATGTCATCGGGGATCACCTCGTTCTGGTGCAGCTTCGACTAGTCAGCTGGCGGCCACGGAGGGCGGCGCAACGCCAGGATTCTCCCCTTGCGAAGCGAAGTAAAGGGCGAGCGCGGGGCCGGCCCGCGATGACGGGCGATGGTCGGCAATCCAGCTACGACCTACTGTCGACGACAACGCGCGCAGTGCAGTGACGATGCCCGAGGGTAGAGGGTCATGTCGGTCCGGTTTCGCTATCTCCCTGCGGATTGCAGCAACTACGGGCATTCCGATTTCCGTGAATACCCCGCCGACCGATCGACCTACTGCAAGTTTGTCCGCCCCTCGGCACGTCATGGCGTGCTGAGGGGCGGACAACGTGTGTGTGCCGGTCCTGCTTGAGGCTCTCAGCCGAACGTCACGAAGCGGACGCCGAGGCTGCTCACGCTGACCGCGCTGGCTGTGACGTTGCAGGCGCGGGTGGTGATGTTGTTCGCCGACACGACGCGGAACGGTGCGAACATGACGCCCGGCGGCACCGTCACGGTGCCGGTGTAGCTCATGATGACCGCCTCGCCGACCGCTGCGCCGCTGACGCCGAAGTTGAGCGTCGCGCAAGAGTTCGCGGCGATGCTGAAGCTGATCGAGCCACTCTTGTTGGCACCGACCAGGTCGGCGAGCCCGATGGAGTTGTCGGCCACCTTGTTGCCGTCGACGCTGTTCGACGCGAGCTCGCCGTTGCCGATCGCGCTGTTGCCGATGTCGGTGCTCGTGAGCGAGTTGTCGACGATCTCGCCGCCGTCGATGGTGTTGTCGGCGATCTGGATCGCCTGCACGCTGTCGATGCCGAGATCCGCGTTGCCGATGCTGCCGTCGGCGATGTCGATGCCTGGCGAGGGTGCCGTTCTTGATCCGATTGCCCTTGATCGTGTTCGCCGCGATCTTCGCGTTGGTCACGGCGCCGTCCTGGATCGACCGGGTGCTGACGGAGTTGCGCGGCAGCGCGGTGACGGCGTACGCAGTGCCGCCCATTGCGAAGACGAGTGCGAACGTGGCTGCGACGTCGGCGTAACGGGGTCGGCGAAGGCGGAGTCTCATGGCGGGACCTCATTCGAAGTTGATCGGTTGACCGGCTGGCGCGCACGCTAGCCCTGGGGTCATTCACACGCGAGCGATTCGGCACGGAAGGTGCAATACGCTCCCGTAAAGCGCCACGCGCAGTGGACTTGGATGCAAGTAACTGGGTTCAGTTCGACGCAGGAAGCCTCGATACACCGAATATCCGCCGAATCCGCGAGCCGCCAGCGGGGGGTAGTTACTTTAGTTCATCCCTGCTAAGGTTGCCTCCTCGGGCCGCGGGCACCGCGGATGACGCAGATGACGCAGTAGGAGATGTCCGTGAGAGGAATGCAGCATCCGCTGTCGCGTGCGATCTACGAACTCTGCGACGACGGAGTGCAGGTCACGACGGCCGATGGGCAGGTCGGCGTGTTCGACTCCGCCGGACAATGGCTGGCCGGCGAGAAGTTCCCGGTCGACAAGCACATGTGCGAGTGGATCGGCGACGGTCCGCGCAAGGCCGAGGACCTGTCGAACAACCGGCGCTTCCGCTCGATCATCCAGGAGGAGAAGACCTTATGACCGCGCAAGGCGATCGGGACACGTTGAAGCGGGGTCCGGGCCCGTCCTACACCGAGATCCTGCACAACGACTCCCGCACGGTTCCCGATCACCTGATGCAGGAGTCGCCGGGCTTCTTCGGTGATCAGGACATCCCGGTCGAGCGCTACACCAAGCGCGAGTTCCACGACCAGGAGAGGGACAAGCTCTGGAGCCGCGTCTGGCAGATGGCGTGCCGCGAAGAGCACATTCCCGAGGTCGGCGACACCTACGTCTACGACATCTGCGGCAAGTCGATCGTCTTGGTCCGAAGCGCGCCGGACGAGATCCGGGCCTTCTGGAACGCGTGCCTGCACCGCGGCCGCCAGCTGTGTTCGTTCCCGGAGCGGGTCGAGACGCTGAAGTGCCCGTTCCACGGGCTGGCTTGGAAGCTGGACGGGTCGCTCGCCTACCTGCCCGCGCGGTGGGACTTCCCGCAGATCGACTTCTCCACGTTCAACCTCCACCAGCTCAAGGTCGGCACCTGGCAGGGCTTCGTCTTCGTCAATCCGGACCTCGAAGCCGAGCCACTCGATGACTTCCTCGGTGACGTCGACCTGCACTTCGCGGAGTGGAACCTCAAGGACCGCTACATCGAGGCGCACGTCGCGAAGACCTACGACGCGAACTGGAAGATCGTCCAGGAAGCCTTCATGGAGGCCTTCCACGTCGCGCTCACCCACCCGCAGCAGCTCACCCGGCTCGGCGACACCAACAGCCGCTACGACACCTACGAGAACTTCAGCCGCAGTATGCACGCCAGCGGCACGCCGAGTCCGGCGCTCAAGTGGGCGCCCAGCGAGCAGGACATGCTCGACTCGATGCTGGACGTGCGCATCGACGAGGATCCGCAGGTGGTCATGCCCGACGGCCGGACGCTGCGCGACTTCGGCGGCGACCTCGGCCGGGAGAGCCTGCGTCCGGCGATCGGCGACCGCGCGGACAAGCTGACCGACGCCGAACTGGTGGACGCGATCGACTACACGATCTTCCCGAACCTGCACCCCTGGGCGGCGTACCAGCGCGTCGTCTACCGCTTCCGGCCGAACGGCGACAAGCACGATTCGGCGATCATGGAGGTGCTCCTGCTCTCGCCGTTCGAGGGTGAGCGGCCCCCGCCGGCCGAGATCCAGTGGATCAGCGAGGGCGGCTCGTGGACCGAGGCACCGTCACTGGGCATCACCGCGCGCATCCTCGATCAGGACAGCAGCAACATCGCCGCCGTCCAGAAGGGCCTGAACACCACGCCCGCGACCGGCCTGCCGATGGCGCTGTACCAGGAGAGCAAGATCCGGCACTTCCACGCACTGCTGGAGCAGTGGCTCGACATCGAGCGCGACTGAGCCGGCGATGACCTCCGGGCATCTGCTGGTCTCCTGTCCGGCTGCGCATGTCGCGCTCATCACGCTGAACCGGCCGGACCGGCTGAACGCGCTGACCGACGCGATGTTCGACGAGTTCCGCGCGGCGCTCGCCGAGCTCGGCCAGGACGAAACGGTGCGCGCCATCGTCGTCACCGGGGCCGGCCGAGCGTTCTGCGCCGGGCTCGACCTGGACGAGGCCGCCAAGCTGCCCGCCGCCGGGGCGGCCAGCTTCCTGCGCACCCAGAACCGCTGGGGCGCCGCCATCGCCGCACCCGTCAGTACCCCGCAGCCGGTCATCGCCGCGGTCAACGGAGCGGCGGCGGGCGCCGGGTTCTCGCTCGCCGCAGCCTGCGACATGCGGATCGCCGCGCCGGGAGCCCGGTTCAACGCGGCGTTCGTGCGGATCGGGCTGAGCGGGGGTGACTGCGGCATCTCCTGGACGCTGCCGCGCATCGTCGGCCGCGGTATCGCGTCCGAGCTGCTCTACACGGGCCGTTTCGTCGAAGCCGACGAGGCGCACCGGATCGGACTGGTGAACCGGGTCGCGGACGACCCGGTCGGCGCCGCTCTGGAGCTGGCCGAGAGCATCGCCGCCAACTCGCCGGTCGGCATCCAGCTCACCAAGTCGCTGCTGCACGCGAACGCCGAAGGCGGCTCGCTGGCCGGCGCCCTCGAGCTGGAGAACCGCAGCCAGGTGCTGGCGGTGCAGACCCGGGACATGGTCGAAGCGCTCGAGGCCTTCCGCGGCAAACGTGTGCCCGTATTCGAGAATCGCTGAGCGGAGCTGACATGATCCAGGGTCGCGAACTGGCGATGGCGGTACTCAATCTGCGCGGCCGGCCGGCCGACGCGATCGTTCGGGCCGGAGCGGCCGCCGGGTTCGACTCGGTGACCCTGCGGATCGTCGAGCCGAAGGACGGCGACCACGGGCATCTCGTCTACCAGGCCGCTGCGCGGCGCGAGCTGCGCACGCTGATGGACGATCTCGGCGTCGGCCTGCTCGACGTCGAGGTGGTCCGGCTGCGCCCGGGTACCCGGCTCGATCTGCTGCTCCCGGCCTTGGACGCCGCGGCCGAACTCGGCGCCCGGCACGTCCTCACCGTGTGCGAGGACCCGGACGAGGAGCGCTTCGGGGCAGCCTTCGTCGGCTTCGCCGCCGCGTGCTCGCAACGCGGCATGCGCGCCGTGCTCGAGTTCATGCGCTTCTCGCACTGCGCATCGTTCGAGCAGGCGATGCGGCTGGCGATGCTGGCTCGCGTCGAGGGTGCGGACGATGTCGGCGTGCTGGTCGATGCCCTGCACCTGGCCCGATCTGGTGGCGCACCGGCGCAGATCGGTGGCTACGCGGCTGACTTCCCGGAGATGTTCCCCTACGTCCAGATCTGCGATGCCCCGCTGCTGCCGCCGCGCGGCGGCGTGGCCGAGATCCGGGACGAGGCGGTGTACCGCCGGCTGCTGCCCGGTGACGGCGAACTGCCGCTCCACGCGCTGCTCGCCGCGCTGCCTGCCGGGATCCCCGTGTGCATCGAGACACCGGTGCGCGCACTCGAGCACCGCCCCGACAACGAACGCGCCGAAGCGGCGTTCGCGGCAGGCAGCCGGTGGCTGCTCGACGCGGCCGCCGGACCCCAGCCGACCCGCCGCGGCCCAACCCACTGAGGAAACCGAACCATGAGCCAGCAGATGCAGGACACCGTCGCGATCGTGACGGGCTCGGGCCGGGGGATAGGCAAGGCGATCGCACGCGCCTACGCGCAGGAGGGCGCCGCCGTCGTCCTCGCCTCCCGGACCCTCGCCCGGGTCGAGGAGGTCGCCGAGAAGATCCGTGCGGACGGCGGTACGGCGCTGCCGGTGGCGTGCGACGTCAGTGACCGCGAGCAGATCTTCGCGGCAGTCGAGCGGGCCGTGGCCGAGTTCGGCAGCGTGCACGTGCTCGTGAACAACGCGCAAGGCTTCGGCACCGCGGCCGAGCCGGCGACGTCCACCGTCTACACCGGCGTCGAGGACGTCGACGTGGCCTTCGTCGAGTACAGCTTCCGCACCGGCGCGCTGGCCAGCCTCTGGGGCATGCAGGCGGTGTTCCCGCACATGAAGGCGCAGGGCTGGGGCAAGATCATCAACTTCACGTCTACCTCCGGGCTGCTCGGCACGACCGGCAACACCCCGTACAACATGACCAAGGAAGCGGTGCGTGCGTTGTCCCGGACGGCTGCAAACGAGTGGGGCCAGTACGGCATCAACGTCAACGTCATCAGCCCGACGCTGCGCACCGACGCGTTCGAGGCGTGGGAGCTCGATCGTCCCGAGTTCGTCAAGAAGCTGCGCGAGTCGCTGCCCATGCGCCGGCTCGGCGACCCGGACCGCGACGCCGGCCCGCTGGCGGTGTTCCTCGCCACCCACGGTTCGGACTACCTCACCGGGCAGACACTCATGCTCAACGGCGGAAAGGTGATGTTGTGACCGCGACGGCATGGAACGAGGACCACTGGATCACCGACTGGCAGGTCAGCGAGCGGTATCCCGTCTACACGCGGGCGAACGCGGGGGAGGTGCTGCCCGATCCGTCCAGCCCGCTCAACGTCACCCTCGTCTGGAACAAGGGGCTCAACGTCGGCTGGCGGCTGGGCAACGTCGAGACGCTCGGCACGCACCGCGAGGACGAGCTGGACGAGTCCTGGCCGGAGAACATCGGCAACTTCGCCGGCTACCACTACGTCTGCCTGTCGGCGATCCAGATCATCGGCGCGCGGCTGCCCGGCCTCACGGTGGACACCTTCAACCGGTCGTGGGTCGGCGACCACCCAGATCTCCCGGTGTACGAGCCGAAGGACGGCGACGTGGACCCCGGGCTGACCGATGCGCTCGCCGCGAAGAGCGCGTGGGCGATGTCGACCACCGCCTATCCGGAGGTCGAGGAGACCAAGGCGCGGGCCGAGGCGGCGCGGGCGAACCGACCGGTGCTGGCCGAGCTGAGCGATGAGGAGCTGGTCGCCCGGGCGCGCTCGTTCGTGCCCGACCTCGTCTTCGACTACGCCCACCACGTCGTGACGACGGTGCTGGCGATGGTCGGCCCGGTCGTGGCCGGCGAGCTGCTGGCCGGCATCGGCGAGCAGGACAGCTTGGGCGTGCTGCTGAGCGGCATCGGGGACATCGACTCGGCCGCGCCGTCGTTCGCGATCTGGCGGCTGGGCCGCGCGGTGCACGCCTCGCCGGCGCTGACTGCTGCGTTCGACCAAG
>JAVHVB010000037.1:0-4590 GCA_032160775.1 Pseudonocardiales bacterium
AGTTGGACCACGCGTGCCCGTACTCGTGGGCGATGGTGTCGTCCGGACGCAGCGCGAAGCCGGAGTTCACGCCCTGCAGCCACATCGTCGACTTCACGTTCGAGTACACGCCGGCGTACTTGGTCGCGGACGTCTGGGTCTGGCTCGAGGTCTGGTCCTGCACGTTGATCGTCAACGTGCGACCGACCGCGCCGAGGTCGAGCGCGTTCGCCTGCACGATCGAGTAGACCTGCGCGATCGTCCACGGACCGGCCGAGTCGACCGTGATGGTCAGGCCCTCCGGTGAGACCCACGAACCCTGCGTCGCGGGTGCGCCCGCGCTTGCGGTGGACGCGCTGCTCGACGGTGCTGGGCTGCTCGACGGTGCCGGGCTGCTCGACGGCGCTGGGGGGCTCGTGGTCGGTGCCGAGCTGCTCGACGGTGCCGGGCTGCTCGACGACGCGGGGGAGCTCGTGGTCGGCGCCGCGCTGCTCGAGGACGCCGGGCTACTGGTGAGCGCGGCGCTGCTCGACAGCGGTGCGCTGGTGCTCGCCGCCGGCTTGCGCGCACTGCTCGGCTTCCCGGCGCCGGCCGGAGCGGCCAGCGCGAGCCAGGTCGTGAGGGAGACCGCGGCGACGCTGAGCGCGGCGATCGAGCGGGCGGAGCGGGTCATGGCGGGGTACTGCCTTCCGGGTGGCGGACGTACATCCCCGCGACGTGCAGCGCCGCCGGCGTTGAACCGGCAGCAACCCCTATGCCCCAGATCGGCCGTCCGCGGCCCGGGCTTAGCCGTGACGCCACCGAAAGTCCGGACTTCGTGCCACGATTTCGCCGTCCGCGGCGTCGGAATGGCATGTGGGTGCGACATGGGTGACGGGCTCAGCTTCGAGCGGTTCGTCCGCGAGCAGACACCGACCCTGTTCGGCACGGCGTTCCTGCTCACCGGCGACCGCTACGCGGCCGAGGAGCTCTTGCAGGACACCCTCGCCCGGCTCTACCCCAAATGGGCAGCGGTGGCGGCGGCCGAGGCGCCCGTCGCGTACGTCCGGCGCTCGATCGCCAACCGGTTTGTGAGTGCGCGACGCTCACCCCAGTCGCGCGCGGAATCGAGGTGGGAGCTGCCGGACGGGTGGGACGGCACCGACCTCGGCGAACAGGTCGCCACGTCTCGGACGGTCTGGCAGTTGCTCGGCAGCCTGCCGCAGAAGCAACGCGCGGCGATCGTGCTGCGCTACTTCGAGGACCTGCCCGAGGACGATGTCGCTGCTGCCCTGGGCTGCCGGCCGGCGTCGGTGCGCAGCCTCGTCAGCCGCGGGATCACTGCCATGCGGTCCACGTACTTCGCCGCGCCGGCCGCCGCGGAAGGGAGCCGATGATGAGCGATCGCCGTCCCGACGACGATTTCGACGCAATCGTGCGGAGCACGCTGGACCAGGTGCGCACCGCCGTCCGTCCGGACCCGGGCCTGGCCGACCGGCTGATCGCGAACGCGACCGCCGACCGGCCTGCCGTCGTCCACCTGGGATCGCGCCGGGCGAGCCGATGGATGCTGCCGCTGCTCGCGGCCGCGGCGGTCGTGGTGCTGGCCGTCGGCGCCGTCGCCGGTGCGCACCTGCTCGCCGACTCCGATCACCGGCCACCGACACATCCGCGACCGACGCCGACCAAGCCGTTCGTGCCGGAACCCTCCGTGGTGCCCGGCTTCCACGCTTACGCGATGAACTTCCTGGACGAGCAGCACGGCTGGGCGACCGGTGAGGCGGAGTGCGACCCAGGCGGCGACCTCACCAGGGCCCCCATGTGCCCAACCTTGCTCGCGACGAGCGACGGCGGAACCACTTGGCGGAAGTTGGGCGTGCCCAAAGGGCTGGTGTCGCCGTTCCTCCACGACGGGTCGTGCATGGACAACGGCGAAATCACCGGTCCGTGCGTCGACAATGTGCTGTTCGCCAACGAGGACGTCGGCTACCTGTGGGGACTCCACGAGATCTACGCGACGACCGACGGCGGCCGTCACTGGTCGCGCTATGTCAACCCGACAACCGATTGGGACGGCGCGTCGTCGCTGGTCATCGCCCGGAACTCGGTGATCCGCATCGCGCCGATCGGGCAGTGCTCATCCGGCTGTGCAGGCACGGTGCAGTGGGCTCCGCTCGGCACGACGGACTTCACTCCCGTCACGGTGTCGACGAAAGCCGTCGGGCTCTACAGCTCGATACTCGACGTGCGTGACGGAACCGCGTACCTGTTCGCCGGCGGCACCGCCGACAACGACAGCATCGGCATCCTCACCTCTCCGGACGGCGGCCGGACCTGGCAAACCCTCAACCCGGCGCCGTGCGGCAAGCCGGCGGACTCGTTCTTCAGTTCCTACGACGACTTCGTCGCCGACGACGGGTCGCTCGTCATCGGCTGCGGGACGGCGATCCGGGTCGCCGCACCGGGTGCGTCGGACTTTCCCGATCGGCGCAGCCTCCCGCGCGGCCGGATCGTCTGGGCGGTCGCGGGGGAGTCGGCGCAGGTGCTGACGGCGGCGGACGTCTCGGCTGCCTTCAACGCCTTTGGCGCCGGTGCGAACCGCACGACCTTCTACCGGACGACCGACGGCGGGCTGACCTGGCAGAAGGGCGCGACCCTGCCGGTGTCCGGCACCGGCTACAGCTTCGCGTCCGGCACGGTCGGCTACGCGGCGCGCGACGGCGGCAGCGTCCTGTACACGACACAGGACGGCGGGCTGACCTGGACGCCGGGCTCGTTCGCCGGATGAGGCCCGCGCTCAGGCGTGAATGGTGACCCTCGTCCCGACGGCGGCCCAGCTGAACAGCCAGGCCATCATCCGGGCCGGCACGTGCACGCACCCGTGCGAGCCCTGCGTCGTGTAGCGCGGCGAGCCGTATGCGAAGTGCTGCCACGGCGAGTCGTGGAATCCGTACGGCCCGCTGTACGGCAGCCAGAAGTGGACGGGGTACGCGCCGCCGGACGCCGGATACAGCGTGGTGTCGCGCACCCGCGCGTAGACGCTCCAGGTGCCGGTCGGGGTGCCGTAGCCGAGCGCGCTGGCGCCGGTGGTGACGGGCGTGGTGCGGCGCTGCTGGCCGTCCCGGCACATCCGCGCACGCTGGTCGCCGATGTCGACGGTGACCGTCTTGCCGGCCCCGGCCGGACACCTGCTGCCCACCCGGCTGGACCAGACGAGCAGGCCGTCGGCGGTCAGCGCGAGCGAACCGTTGTTGCGCATCGTCAGCCGGCCGGCACCCGAACCACGGGTCTGGCTGCGCCACGCGTCCGCCCCGGAGCCGAGCAGCAACTGCCCGGCCCGGGTGAACAGCAGGCTCGCACCACTGCCGGCCGACCGGGTCGCCCAGACCTGACTGCCGCCGGCCGTCCGCACGACGAGCCGGCCCCCGGCCCGGACGAGCGCGTGGAACCGGCCGTTCGGTGAGATCAGCGACTCACCGACGCGCAGCCGCTGGCCCGACTGCAGCGCAGCGGTGGTCCGATCTGCTGCGCCGGCCGCGGGCGCGGTCACGACCAGCGCGCCGACGAGCAGGCCGAGGACGGCGGTCGCAGGGATCACGCAGCGCATCCGCCGAGCGTAGATCGAGTCAGGGCTGGCCGGGCAGCAGTTCCAGGAAGAAGCCGTCGGCGTCGGAGAGCAGGTCACCGGCCGGGCCGAACAGCCGGGCCGATCCCCACCGCTTGCGGCCCTCGACCCGGTCGCGAGACGCCTCCCAGCGCAACTCGACGTCCAGCGGGGTGATCCGCCGGTAGTTGACGGTCAGCGACGCGGTGCGCGAGACGCCCGGCTGGTTGTGGTTCATCACCCGGCCGAGGACGTCGTCGAACAGCAGCGGGTGCGAGCCGCCGTGGGCCGCGCCGTTGCCGCCGAGGTAGAAGCGGGTGAACGTGACGCGCCCGGCGATCGCCCCGTCGCTCTCCTCGTCGATGAGGTAGGGCGGCAGCAGCGGGTGGCCGCGGCCGGGCAGGTCCGGGCGCCAACCGTCGATCCGGTCCGGCTCGGCCATCTGGTGCTCCGCGAGCAGGTCAGCGAGGTCGAGCAACCGCTCGGTCGTCTCCTTCGCCAGCTCGGCCGGCAATGCGGCGCCGGTGAGCCGGTCCTGGACGAGCCGCTGCGCGGCGTGCAGCGCGGCGAACTCGGCGCCGCCGCGCGGGCCTGTGGGCACCTCGTCCCACTTCTTGGCCGCAGGCGGATCCGGCCACGGGTTCAGCGCCTCGTCCATCGGCCCGGTCATCGAAGAAATGTAACCCGTTCTAGTTGGCTTCGTCGTGGCGGAGCCGCCCCGACGGCAGCGGGCGGCGGAGCCGCATCGGCAGATGCGGGATGCCGTCGTCCAGGTAGTCCTCGCCGTCGCGGACGAAACCGAACCGGGCGTACCACGGTTCCAGGTAGCTCTGCGCACCGAGCACGACATCACCGGACGGTGCGAGTTCCAAGGCCCGGCGCATCATTGCCTCGGCGAGCCCGCCGCGCCGGGCCGGGCCGGCCGTCGCCACCCGGCCGATTCGCGCGCAGCCGTCCGGGTCGCGCAGCAGACGCAGGGTGGCCCCCACCGAACCGTGACGCACGATCCAGAGCTGCCGGGCGTCGGG
>JAVHVB010000038.1:0-4022 GCA_032160775.1 Pseudonocardiales bacterium
TCGTCGTCGGACTGCTGGATCACCTGCAACTCGTGCGCGACTACGGAGCGGCCCCGCACAGTGACCTCCCCGGCAGCCATGTCGAGGCCTGAGGCCGACCTGGAGCTCGACCGGCTGATCCACGAGCCGAGCCGACTCGCGATCCTCACCGTGTTGTCCTCCGTCGAGAGCGCCGACTTCGTCTTCCTACAGCGCGCGACCGGAATGACGAACGGCAACCTCTCCAGCCACTTGACCAAGCTGGAGCAGGCCGGGTTCGTCGCGATCGAGAAGCGGTTCGTGGAGCGGCGGCCCAACACCAATGTCGCGATCACTGCGCTCGGCCGCGAACGCACCTCGCGTCATTGGCAGCAGTTGGACAGGCTGCGGAACATGTCCAAGCCAGGGGGCTAGGACAGTCGGACTTGAGCACGCAGAGTGGATGGCGCTACGGCACGACAGCTGCGCGGGGCAATGTGTCGCGATTCAGGCGCTTTCGTCCGGGTTTCCGCGACATTTCCGAGCGCACGGAATATCGCCGCGTAGGTTCCGATGCATTCGGGCCTCGCGCAGACGTCCGCGTCGCCGGGGAGGCTCGCTATGCAAAGCCGTCGCATGCTGCTCGGTGGCGTCCTGATCGCATCGGCGACCGTCCTCGGCATGGCCACGGCGGGCGCGAGCTTGCCAAGCACGGCCACGAGGATCGCTGTGACGGGCGGAAGCACCGTCGCGGCGGTCGATGGACACCTCCACCCGGCCGCGTCCATCGCCGGCACCGTCACCGTCGGCGGCGCGCACCCGCCCTCGAGCGTGTACGCATATCTCGGCGGCACGGTGGCGCAGGCGGTTTCCACCGACAGCACGGGGCAGTACCTACTCAGGGGCCTGAGGCCCTCCGCCACGGGCTACAACGTCTGCGTGCGCGGCGAGGTCTACGGCGGCAGTTCGACCACCGGCTATCGCGGCCGCTGCTACACCACCGCCACCTGGACCGGGGGGGCCGTTCCGGCCAGCGCGCAGGAGATACCCCTCACTACCGCTCAGCACCGGACCGGGATCAACATCACGCTGCCGAGTGGCGCGGCTATCGCGGGACGGATTACCAACGCGGCCGGCGCGGGAATCGACAACACGTCCGTCAGCGCGCGAAACCGAAGCAACGGGCAGATGATCTTCGGCCAAACGGATGGGACCGGGCATTACAAACTCATCGGACTCACCTCGTCGAGCGCCGGGTACAGCGTCTGCTTCGACCCGCGCTACAGCGCGGCAGGCTCCTACGGCTACCGGCCGCGCTGCTACCGCAACGTGGCCTGGGGCGGCGGCTCGATCCCTTCGGCCGCCACAGCAGTCAAAGTCACGCTCGGCAACACCCACACCGGGATCAGCCAGGTATTGCCCCCTGCCGGAGCGATATCGGGCACGGTGACCGAGAACGGCACCGGCACTCCGGTGGCCGGCGGGCCCGTCAACGTGTTCAACTCCGCCGGCGTCGCATTCGCTTCCGCAACGGTTTCATCGACCGGGCACTATGTGGTGAAAGGCTTGCCGGCCGGGACCTTCCGCGTGTGCGCCGCACGGGTCGGCGTCTCTTCGGCGGTCGCGTACCCGGGTCAGTGCTGGCAGAGCGTCGCGTGGGGCGGCGGCCCGCTGCCGTCCGGCACGACGGGCGTCGCGGTGACGCGGCGTCACGTTCACACCGGCATCAACTTCGTGCTGACCAAGGTGACCATCCAACTCGGCTCGATCTCAGGCACGATCACCGAATCCGCCGGCAGTCAGCCGCTGGATGGGGCCACTGCATCGCTCTACTCGAGTAGCGGCGCATCCCTGGGGAGCATCTCGACCGACTCCGCAGGTCATTACCTTTTCGGTTACCTGCCCGCGTCGGCCACCGGCTACACCATCTGTGCGACGGGCGGGTCGGCGCTCTCGGCGACTCCGATGCCGAGCACCGGATGGGCCCCGCGCTGCTATACCGACGTCAGCTGGAACGGCGTGTCCGCCCCGCCGGCCTCGGCGACCAAGGTGCCGCTCACCGCTGGCGAGGACCGGACCGGTGTTGATGTCGCGTTGCACGTCGGTGGCAAGGTAACCGGCACGGTATACGTCTACGGTGTCGTCACTCCGCTCACGGGAGTCGCCGTGGAGCTGTTCACGCCCAGTGGCCGGATGGTGGGCTACACCTCCTCGGCCGCCGATGGCAGCTACGAGTTCGCCAGCCTCGCGCCCGTCGCGGCGCCGTCGGGATACATCGCGTGCTTCGTCGGCACGAATTTGGTCGGCACCGCGGGCTACCTGCCACAGTGCTACAACGGCAAGTCCTGGAACGGGAGCCCCTAACTCTCGTGTTGCCGATCGTGTGCGCGTGGGCCTGCGCATCTCCGACGGCGTCCTCGAACATGAACTCAGGCCACGTACTGGGAATCATTTGATCTTGGAGCCGCCTCGGGGAATCGAACCCCGGACAACCTCATTACGAGTGAGGTGCTCTGCCGACTGAGCTAAGGCGGCGCGCCCGGACTGCCACTGGTGACCGCCCGACGCGACTCACCAGTCTAGCCAATCCGCGTGTGGCCCTTCGTCGGCCGGCTGAACGGGGCGCGTCCACCGGACAACCGCCGGTCGCCGTCCGGCGAAGCCCTGGTGAACCCTTCGCGAACGGGGCACCGAACGGTCAGTTCGGTCGAGGTTCGTCCGGCACAGTTGGTTCGTGAACTACCGCGACCGGCCGGGGCCGCTCGCCATCGCCCACCGCGGCGGGGCCGGCCTGGCGGCGGAGAACACCCTGGATGCCTTCCAGCGCTCCTATGACCTGGGGGTTCGGTACCTCGAGACCGACGTCCGGCTCACCGCGGACGGCCAACTCGTCGCGTTCCACGATGCCTGGCTGAACCGCGTGACCCCAGCAACCGGCCTCATCCGCAACCGGACGATGGGCGAGCTGGCCGGGCTGCCCGTCCTGGGCGGCGGGCCGGTGCCCTCACTCGCCGCGGTTCTCGCCAGTTTTCCGCGCGCCTGCTTCACCCTCGACGTCAAACACCCGGCCGTGGTCGCGCCACTGGCCGAACTGCTCACCGCGGCCGGCCTCGCGTCACGGGTCTGCGTCGCCGCCGCCCGCGGCCAGTGGCTGAGCGATCTGCGCGCCCGCGTGGGCGAGGACCTGTGCACCGCGCTGTCCTGGCGCGATCTCGCCCACCTCGCCGCCCGGCCGCGCGGCTGCTACGGCGCCGCAGGGTTCGCCCACATCCCGCTGCGGCTGGGCCGGGTCCCGGTGTTCCGCAACGATCTGGTGGCCCGCGCGCACGCGGCGGGGGTGCGGGCGATCGTGTGGACGGTCAACGACGCCGACACCATGCACCGGCTCCTGGACGGCGGCGTCGACGGCGTGATCACCGACCGTCCAGACCTGCTCCGTGAGGTGCTCATCGCGCGCGGCCAGTGGCAGGCGCCGGACGTCGCGCCGCTGCCCGGCCGCACATCCTGACGCCTCCTTAAGCGCACCGACCCGATCTAAGGGTCGGAATGGGGCAAAGTCCCGATGCCCGCTGTCACACCTTAGGGACACAGTTCGTCATAGAGAGAGATGCACGGAACTGGACGAGAAGCGGAGCACGCACGTGACCACCTGCGTCATCGACAGACCAGAAGAGCTGCAACCGGACGGCTGGCTGGACCCATTCGCGAAGACGGCGCCGACGCTGCCGTGCCAGAGCGCGAACGCGGACCTGTGGTTTGCCGACCGCCCGGCCGAGCTGGATCAGGCCAAGCAGCTTTGCCAGGGCTGCCCGGCCCGCCTCGCCTGCCTCGCCGGAGCACTCGAGCGGCGTGAGGGCTGGGGTGTCTGGGGTGGCGAGATCTTCGTGGGCGGTGTGGTCGTGGCCGAAAAGCGCGGTCGCGGCCGGCCGCGGCGCACCGACCGCACCCGCGCCGCCTGACCCGACCGGACTGACCGGACCGATCCGGCTGACCGACGGCCCGAGCCGGCCGGGCTACCCGTCGCGGACCACCTCGGCGCGCGAGTCGTACGCCTTGCGGCTCGT
>JAVHVB010000039.1:0-5169 GCA_032160775.1 Pseudonocardiales bacterium
CGGGGGGCTCGGACTACGTCGGGCAGCTGTCCGAGGACGGGAACTGGCGCTGGGACGGCACCCAGTGGGGCGCCGCCTGAGGCGGAGGGGCGAGCACCCGTGCGCGCGGGCCGGCCTGCTCAGGCCACGTAGAGGCGGGCGGCGCGGTCCGCGGCGACCGGCACCGGCTCCAGCACGACGGCGCCGATCGAGGCGAACGATGTGTCGTGGCGGTCCAGCCAGTCGCCTTGGTCGTCGATCGGCGGGTCGCTCGGCGCCAGGGCGCGGACATCCAGGACGTAACCCAGCGAGCCGCTGATCGCCGGCTCGTCGGCGCCCGAACCACCCGGGATCTCGATCGCGCAGTCGCCGCTGAACCGGCGGGTGCGCGGACCGGCGACGGTCGTCGCGACGTGGGTGAAGCGATGCCCGCCGCTGCTCTCGATGGTCGGCCGCTCGGCGCGCATCGCGCTGATGAACAAGCCGTCCGCGAGCAGATGCAGCGCGGCGCCGGCGATCCGCGGCGTCGGCCGGTCCTCGAGCGGGGCGCCGGTCTCGTCCGGTGGGCAGACGACGGTCAGCGAACCGATGAAGCTCAACGAGAACTCGAGGAGCACGTCTCCGATGTAGGTCACGGCACGCGCGATCGGCTGCTCGGGCGGCACGTACCGGTATACGGCCGGCTGCCCAGCTCCGACCGCTCCCGAAGCGTTCGGCAACCTCTCACCTGCCCGACCTCGGCGTTGCGACCGGAGAACTTTTGCATACGGTAGAACTGCCCGCGCGCCAGACCCCGCCCGAAGGGGCAGTTCAGGGTGCGCGGCGACCGGAATGGTCGGTAGATCCGGATGGTGAGCCCGGAACCCTTCCGGGATACACATTGATACGCGACGATCGGCTGGTGCTCATGGGGGGCCACTGGGCCGGAAACGCGGGCTGGGTCGGACGCAAGCCGTCCACCGAGCTCTACCGGATCGTCTCCGCCCTCGCCTTCCGGATGGAGTACACCCAGGCACCGGACGAGTTGCTGTCGTCCGCGGTCGAGCTGATCGGCCGGGAACTGGGGCTGCCGTACGTGCTGCTCGAGGTGGAGCACGCCGCGTGGGAGGACAACCGCGCCGAGTTCGGCAGGCCGGTGGGCGAACTGTTGGCCCTGCCGCTCACCTATCAGGGTTACCCGGCGGGCCGGCTCATCGTCAGCGGGCGGAGCGAGGGTCAGGCCGTGACCCGGCGCGAGCGGCGGGTCCTGGCCGATATCGCGAAGCACGCCGGCGCGGCGCTGCACACCGCCCGGCTGCTCGGCGACCACCGGCAGAGCCTGGACCGCGTGCTGTACGCCCGGGAGGAGGAGCGCCGCCGGCTGCGGCACGAGCTGCACGACAGCGTGGGGCCGATCCTCGCCGGCATCTCGCTGGGCATCCACGCAGCCCGTCGTGTCATGCATACCGACCCGCAGCAGGCCGACCAGTTGATGTCGCATCTCGAGCAGGAGCTGCAGTCCGCGATCGGCGAGGTGCGCCGGCTGTTCGAGACCTTGCGGCCGCCGGCGCTCGATCAGCTCGGGCTCGCGTCGGCGGTCCGCGAGCACATCGACATCCTCGCTACCCGGCTGCGCACCGATGAGGACTTGCCGCAGCAGGTCGCCTTCGACCTGAACCAGTCGGGAGATCTCGTCAGCCTCCCGGCGATCGTCGAGGTCGCGGCGTACCGGATCGTCTGCGAGGCGCTGACGAACGTCGTGCGGCACTCCTCGGCGCGCACCTGCACCGTGACACTGAACCGGGACAAGTCGCCGACGGGTTTGCGGGTCGAAGTGGTCGACGACGGCGTGGGCGTGAACGCACGGCCCGACCGCGCCCAGGGCCTGGGCCTGGGGTCGATGCGCGAGCGCGCCGCCGAGCTCGGTGGCACGTTCACTGTCGACGCCCCACCCGCGGGCGGCACCCGGGTGACTGCCTGGTTGCCGATCCAGCCGGAGCTGCCGGCCGCGAACCTCGGCCGATGACCGGCCTGCGCGTGTTGGTGGTCGACGACCACCCGCTGTTCCGGTTCGGTCTCTGCGCCGCCCTGGCACAGCGCGACGACATCGAGGTCGTCGGCGAAGCTGCCGGCGGGCACGCCGCGATCGACATCGCGTCGGCCGCCAAGCCGGATGTCGTCGTAATGGATCTGCACCTGCCCGACCTAGGCGGGGTCGAGGCGACTCGGGCCATCACCACGGCGAACCCGATGGTGGGCGTGCTGGTGCTGACGATGTTCGACGACAGCGAGTCGGTGTTCAACGCCATGCGGGCCGGTGCGCGCGGGTACCTGCTCAAGGGCGCCGAACCGGACGAGTTGGTGCGCGCTGTCCAGGCGGTCGCCCGCGGTGAGGCGATCTTCGGCCAATCGATCGCGGCGCAGGTGCTGCGCTACTTCAACGGACTCAACGCGTCCACCGTCTCCTTTCCGGAACTCACCGCGCGCGAGCGCGAAGTGCTCGAACTGATCGCCGCCGGGCGCAGCAACACCGACATCGCGCACGTGCTCTCGCTGTCCGGCAAGACGGTCCGCAATCACGTGTCGATCATCTTCGCGAAGCTGCGCGTCGCCGACCGGGCCCAGGCGATCGTCCGGGCCCGCGAGGCCGGTCTCGGTCAGCGTCCCGGAAGCTGAACGGTCACCCGTCCGGGTCACCGGGACGCCCGGTTCGGGGTAGTTCGCCCCGAAAACGCACGGCCTGAACGGGTGCCCTTCCGTGCAAAGTCGGGACACCGGTCCCATGCGCCCGGGTCATCTCATGCGGCAGGTTTCTCCTCGTCCAAGTATCTGCTGCCGAATCTCCGGACTCCTCGTTCGAGAAGTCGGCGGCCAAACTGGGGGAACTTGATGACAACTCTTGCCACGCGCATCGCGGTGCAACTGCTCGCCACCGATCCGATCCTGCGCAACGGTCTGCGCACCACGCTGCAGTCCCGGCCCGAAGTCCGCGTCGTCGACGAGGACGACTCGTCGCCCGACACGGTGGTGATCGTCGCGACCGACCGGGTCGACGAGCACACGAAGCAGACGCTACGCAGCCTGCAGTGCCGGCAGATGACGAAGGTGGTGCTCATCGCGGGCGAACTCGAGGACTCTGACGTCCTCGCCGCCGTCGAGAACGGCGTGTGCGCCGTCGCTCGCCGATCCGAGGTCGACGCGGACATCCTCGTCCGGCTGGCCGGCGCCGCCATGTCCGGGGAAGGCGCACTGCCGCCGGACCTGCTCGGCCGGCTGCTCGGCCGGGTGTCCAGGCTCCAGCGTCAGGTGCTCGAGCCGCGCGGCCTGCACATCGCCGGCTTCACCGATCGGGAGACCGAGGTGCTGCGCCTGCTCGCGGCCGGCCTGTCGACGAGCGAGATCGCCCGGCAGCTCTCGTACTCGCAGCGCACGATCAAGAGCATCGTGCACGACGTGACGAACCGCTTCCAGCTGCGCAACCGCTCGCACGCGGTGGCGTTCGCGATGCGCGAAGGCCTCATCTAGCCGACGCCGCGCGAGTCAATCCGGACGGGAAACGACGAGGGCCGGTCGAGCTGACTGCTCGACCGGCCCTCCTCTGCGTGGGTCACTCCGCCGCTACGGCGCGGGCTTGTCCACCAGGCGCCCGGTGATCAGCACGGACGGCGTGCACTGGGTCGCGCTGTTGCCCGGCTGGTCACAGCTCACGGCCACTTGGAGCGGCTGGGCGGCGGTGAACTGCAGCGGCTCGACCTGGAACGGGTGGTCGAGGTCGCGGAAGTTCGCCAGTCCCTCGGTGAGCAGGGTGTCGTTGCCCTTGCGGATCTCCAGGGTGCCTGCGTCACCGTTCGGATTCTGCAAGATCATGTACGTCACGACCAGGATCTGGTTCGGCTTGATCGGGTCCCCGGGCAGGAAGGTGTGGAACGTGTGGTCCGGGTTCGCCGCGGTCTGGATGCTGAACGCGGTCGCCGTGCCGCCGTTGAGATTGGCGCCATTGGCGCCTGTCGGCCCGGCGTTCGGGCCGCCACCGTTTTTGAGGATGGACTCGGCCGACGACGCGGCCTTGTTCGCCTCGGACGCCTGGGACTGGGCCTGCTCGGCCGCGGAACTGGCCGCGCCGGCGGCCGCCTGCGCGCTGCTGGCCGCCGAGGCCAGCGAGCTTGCCTGCGAGCTGGCTGCCTTCGCCGCGGCGTCCTTGGCCTCGGATTTGATCTGCGGCTTCAGCAGCGTCTCGTAAAGCACGATCGCGGCGATCGCGAGGATCGCCAGGATCGCCAGGGCCGGGATCAGCCAGGCGGGGAGCAGTTGCTTCTGCGTCATCGTGCCGCGGGTGGCGATCGGCTCGGCGTTGTTCGGCACGACCGTCACCACGAAGGGGTGCTGGCGGTCGGCGCCCTTCAGGAAGCGCTTGTCCGGAACGGCGCGCAGCCGGATGAAGGCGGCCGCACCGGGCTCGATCGAGGCGACCGAGTGATCGAGCCGGAAGTCGAGTTCCTCCTGCTCGTCGGTGGCGGTGACCTGGACGGTCGTCGGCTGGTTGCTGTTGTTGTCGATCGCGACCTGGTGCTTGCCCTTGCGCCGACCGGTCGACTGGCGGGGGACCAGTTCGATCTGGACATCGCTGAACGCGGCCACGTCGATCGTGCCCTCGGCGACTGCCGAGCCCGGCGGATCCTCGCGGGACAGCACCCGGATGCCGAACGGCACGACGCCGGCCGCCACCTGCGGCGACTTCGCCGGTGCGAACGTGATCGTGACCTCGACGTCGGCGCCCGGCAGCAGGTTCACCGTCTTCGGCTCGACCTTGGCCCACTCGGTGCTCGCGCCGACGACGTCGATCGTGTATTGGTCGACGACGGAGCCCGTGTTGCGCACGAGCATCTTTGCGGTGGTTGTTTCCCCCGGAACGACACGCAGGTCGCTGACCGGGAGTGCGGTGGCAGCTCCCATGGGCAGGGAGTGTGACAGAAGTTCGGCCGCGCGTCGCGTATCCCGGGGGCAACCCGGCAGTGTCGCGCCGGTTTCCCCTAGGGGCATCCGCGGGTTCCCATCTGCCCGGTACGCCGGGTAGAGGCCGAAATACCCGATTATCTCAGGACGTCTGGTTCTCGACCACACGCGTCACACCCCTTACCCTCTGACACAACGGGGAGAGGCGGGGGATGAGGGTGTTCGGCCGGCGCCGCGTGATGATCGCTGTCTTGACGA
>JAVHVB010000040.1:0-14348 GCA_032160775.1 Pseudonocardiales bacterium
GAGCTGCCCTGTCGCGGCGTGGCCACGACGCGTCCGTCGGCGTTGTAGTCGGCGGTGTGGCGGACGTGGCCCAGCGGGTCGGTCTCGGGGGGGAGCCGTCCCGCTGCGTAGCCGTAGGTCCAGGTCCGCTGCCGGGTGTCGGTCACACTGCCGAGCAGACCGTCGGCGTTGTAGGAGTACGAGACGTGCCGGGTGGGCGAGGCCACGCTGGTGATCCGGCCGGCGGCGTTGATGGTGCCGGTGACGACGAGTGGCGTCGTTGCCGTGGTGCGCACGGTCACCTTGACGCTGGTCGCGGTCCAGGCGAAATTCAGGCCCGCCCCGGTCGGCGCCCGGTAGGCGATGACCTTCCCGTTCGAGACGTCGAACTGGTACCCGTCGAAGCGGCTGACCGTACAAAGCTTTGCGCTGCACGTCAGTGACGACCGCGCACCCGGCGGAGCGATCCAGCCGCCGGCGCCGTTGGAGGTGAAGACGAGCCGCTGGCCGTCCTCGCTGCGAACCGTGGCGAGCGCCTTGTTGGCCGACATGGTGACGTTCAGGTCGAACAACGAGGTCCAGCCGCGGCCGAACGATCCCCCGGTCGCGTCGCCGGAGTTGTAGGTCCGGACGAGCTCGAACGGCATGCCGATGCCGGCGACGGTGATGTCGCTGCGGGCGAGCGTGAGCTGGCCCGTGGCGGTGTTCACGCCGTCGGCCACGTTGGTCGGGTTGGTGGCGAGGATCCGGCCGCCGAGGGTCTGGGCGACGGGGACGCTGGTCGGCGCCTGCCCGAGCGGGCCCGGGGGCGGCAGGAGGACGGCGAACGGCGCGCTCTCGGCGTGCAGATTTCCGGCCGAGGCACGCAGCGTGTAGCCGCCGCCGGCGTTGTTGATGGCGCAGCCACCGAACGAGGCGGTCGGCGCGGCGTTCAGCGTCGTGGCGGAGCAGGACAACGTGCCGCCGGAACCGGTGCCCGCCGTCACCTGGAGGGTGACGTCGGCCGAGCCGCCCACCGGGTTGCCCCCGCGGTCGACCACGGTGACCGCCGGCTGGGCCGGGAACGTCGCGCCGGCCGTCGATCCGCCGGGCTGACCGGTGAAGACGAGATCAGCGGCCGGGCCCGTGGTGATCGCGAAGCTGTGGCTGGTGACGGTGAGACCGTCCGCGGCGTCACCTGCGGTGAGCCGGTAGGCGGAGGCAGTGCGGTCGATCCGGCAATCGGCGAACCGTGCTGCGCCACGGGTGGCGGGCAGCTCGTCGGCGATGCAGGTCAGCTCCCCGGCACCGGTGCCGGACGTGACGGTGAGCTTGATCGACGCGCTGTTGCCGGGGAGCTGGTTGCCTCCGGCGTCCTGCACGCTGACGACTGGTTGCACCGACCAGGGCGAGCCGCCGGTCCCGCCACCGGGCTGAGTCGTGAACACCAGCTGCGCCGCGGAGCCGACGGTCACGTCGAACGGCGCGCTGAACTGCCGCGCGGCGCCGGACGTGGCGACGAGGCGGTAGCCGACCCCGCTCTTGTCCACTGCGCAGCCGTCGAACGCTGCGGCGCCGCTGACGCTGGAGACCGGATTGCCTGTGCAGGTCAACGCTGCGCCTGGCGCACCGGTACCGGGGGCGATAGCGAGGGTGACCGGACCCGCCGCGGCGTTGCCGCCGGCGTCGGTCACCTGGACGACCGGTTGCGTTGAGAGCGCCGAGCCGCCGGCGCCGTTGCCGGGCTGGGTGCTGAAGGCGAGGGCAGCGGGCACGCCGGCAGAGACGTCGAACAACGCGCTGGTCACGGTCAGCGACCCCGAGGTGGCGCGGAGCCGGTAGCCGGTGCCGGTCAGCGAGATGGTGCAGCCGGCGAACGTGGCGATGCCCGTGGGGGCTGCGTCCGGATTCGCCGCGCAGTTCAGCGCCGCGCCCGACGTGCCCGTGCCGGCGACGATGTCTAGCCTGACGCTGCCAGGCACCGGGTTGCCGCCGGCGTCGGCGATCTTGACGACGGGTTGCTGGGCGAACGCGGCGCCGCCTGGTCCGCCACCGGGCTGGGTCGTGAAGCTCAGGCTCGTCGCACCACCAGCGGCCACGGTGAACGGCGCGCTCTCGATGGTCTTGCTGGCGGTCGAGTCGGTCGCCACCAGGACGAAGCCGGCACCGGCCTTGTCGATCGAGCACCCGGTGAGGGTGGCGACGCCGTCGTTGGCAGTGGCGGTCGGGCAGGTCAGGTTCGCGCCGGCGGCGCCGGTGCCGGCCTTGATCGCCAGCGTCACGTCGTCGCTGTTGCCGATGGCGACGTTGCCCTGGCTGTCCAGGATCCTGACGACCGGCTGCTGGGCGAAGTTCGCGCCGCCGGCGGCGCCGTCTGGCTGGGTGCTGAACTCGAGGTGGTCGACCGCGCCGGCAGTGACGTTGAAAGCATTGCTCGGCGGGGAGATGAGTAGGTCGGCGACGTCGATCGCGACCAACCGGTAGTTCGCACCGGACCTGTCGATGTCGCAGCCGGCGAAGTGTGCGACCCCTGCGGTCGCCGCAAGGTCGTTACTGGTGCAGCTGATCAAGGCCCCCGCGGCGCCGGTACCCGCCTTGATGCCGAGCACGATGTGCGCGGTCGAGGTGGCCACCGCGTCGCCGTTCGCGTCTGCGACAGTCACCACGGGCTGGGTGGCCCAATTGCTGCCCGCCGTGCCGCCGCTGGGCTGGGTGCTGAAGATCAGTTGGGCCGGGCCGGACACGAAGAAGTTCTCGCTGACCTCGGTGAGGCTGCCGTCGTGGGCGGTCAGCGTGAAGATGCCGCCGCGGTCGACCGTGCAGCCGGCGAAGGTAGCCACCCCGCTGCTCGCAGTGGCGTTCGGGCAGGTCAGCGCGGCAAGGCTGCTCAGCGCGGCTCCGGCCGGCCCGGTCAGCGTGACGCTGATGGCGTCGCTCGTCGACAGGGTGTGGCTGTCGGCGTCGAGGGTCGTGACGACCGGTTGTGGCGACAGCGCACTGCCCGGCACGCCGTCGCCCGGCTGGGTCGAGAAGGTCAGCGAGGCCGGCGTCGCCGTAGCTCCCGCGCTGGAGGTGAGCGCAGGTAGGAGCGCGGCGACCAGCACGACGACGACGCCCGGAGCGACGTACTTGCGAAGGTTCGCTGCCATGAATCGTTGACGCAGACCAGCCACGCGGTTCCCCCGTTTGATTGCTCGCACGCCCAGGCTTGTGCGGTGCCGCCGCCCTCCCGGCTGGAGCGGCTCAATGATCAATCAAACACGGGTTTAACACGGGCTGTCGCTAGGCGAAGGTCCCGCGCCGCTCGAAAGTTATGTGATCAAGTCCGGACAAGCCCGGGCACTCCGTCGAGGTTCAGGGTTACCGTGGGCCCGGTGCGGATCGCCGAGCTCGACGACCTCTCGTGCTGGGCGCCCTGACGTGGACGTTCTCCAGGCGGGCCGCGGGCTGGTCGAGTCGCCACGCTGGCACGCGGGCCGCCTCTGGTACAGCGACTGGACGGCCGGCGAGATCGTCGCCGTCGATGACAGCGGCGCGGCCGAGGTGATGGCGCGGCACGAATCGCTGCCGCTCTGCTTCGACTTCTCGCCCGACGGCCGGCTCGTCGTCGTCTCGGCCAGCCGGCGCGCGCTGCTGACGCCTTCCGCCAATGGTGAACTCGACACGTACGCCGACCTCGCCGCGCTGTCGCAACTCGGGTTCAACGACATCGTGATCGACGGGCGCGGCAATGCCTACGTCAACAGTCCCGACTTCGACTTCGCCGTCGGACCGCCGCAGAGCGCGGTGCAGCCCGGTTTCGTCGCCCTCGTCCGGCCGGACGGGACGTCCCGCGTCGTGGCCGAGGACATCGCGTTTCCCAACGGCATGGCGGTGACGCCGGACAACGCGACGCTCATCGTCGCCGACTCCTACCGTCACCAACTGGTGGGTTTCGACATCGGCGCCGACGGCGGATTGTCCGGCCGCCGGGTCTGGGCCGACCTCGGCGACGCCGCGCCGGACGGCATCTGCCTCGACGCAGAGGGGGCGTGCTGGTACGCGGACGTGCCGCACGAACGCTGCGTGCGAGTCGCCGAGGGCGGCGAGGTGCTGCAGACGATGCCGCTCGACCGCGGCGGTTTCGCCTGCATGCTCGGCGGCACGAGCCTCTACGTCGTCGCCGCCCGCTGGCCCGGGGCGGCCGCCTTGCGCGAGCACACGAACTGGGACGGCCAGGTGCTGCGCACCCGGGTCGCCGTGCCCGGCGCGGGCTGGCCGGGCGGCGCCGCACCGGCGCCGCCGGCCGATCAGCCGCCGAGCGCCTCGACGAGGTTGTAGCCCTCGGTGGCAGCGGCCCAGCAGTCCTGGCTGTCGGTGGCGTCGGCAGCCAGCGGGCCACTCCACCGCTGCGTGCCGCTCCAGTAGCGCGGATTGTTCCCGCCCTCGCCGGGATCGTCGTACTCGACGGTGACGTGGTGCGGGACGCTCGCGGCCTCGAGCGCTTTCGACGGCGAATCCTTGCCGTCGATGAGTGCCTGCTTCGCAATCGGCACGAGGTCACTCCATGCCACGGTGGCGTGCGTGGCGATGTTGGCCCGGCCGGACAGCCGGGCGACCTTCTTGTTCAGGGTGGCGATGAGCAGCGTGGAGCCTGCGTTCCAGTACCAGCCATCGGCCACCATGACTGCCGAGAGGTCGGTCGCAGCCGCCTCGACCTGCTCGTCACTCGGGCTCGGGGTCTCCCAACCCCACTCCGTGCAGGTCGGCGTCGGTGTCGTCACGCTCGTCCTCCCGTCCTCGGCCGGAATGTCGGAAATGATCTTCGGCCAGGCCGGGAACCTCCGCCATCGCCTGGCGCCGATCGTGCCCGAAAGGGCACCTGCGGCGACGCTCCGATAGGTTCGCCGACGAGAACCCGTTCTAGTTTGCCGAGGTGGCCATGCCCTCGAGTGCCGAGATGCGCTCTGTCGTCGACTCGTACCTGTCGCTGGTCGCGACCGGGACGGCCGAGGAGATCACCGCGCTGTACGCGGACGACGCCACGGTGGAGGACCCGGTCGGCACCCCGGCGCACGTCGGGCGCGACGCGATCATCGCCTTCTACAAGGTGATCGAACCGATCAAGCGGGCGACCGAGCTGGTCTCGTTCAAGGCGGCCGGCAACATCGCGGTGTTCGAGTTCAAGATCACCACCTCGTTCCCGGAATTCACCATCCACCTGAATCCGGTCGACGTCATGGAATTCGCCGATGACGGCAAGGTCCAGACGATGAAGGCGCTCTGGGGCCCGGAGGACATGGTCCGCGCCGACGCGTGACCCACTAACCGGCGAGCGCGGCCGGCCCGTAACGGGATTCGACCAGGCGCCACGGGTCGGCGTACGGGCCGGGTGTGCGGCGGTACGGGCTCGCCAGCCCGATGCCGAACGGGACGACGCGGCCGAACGGCCGCAGCGCGGCACGCCACCGGCTCAGCTCGGCCCGGCACGCCGCTCGCGTCTCGCTGATCGACAGCGGGCGCAGGCGCAGCACGTCCACCGCCTCGGCGGTGTCCATCCAGTCGGTGATGAACCACGCCGTGTCGTCGTCCGGGTTACCGGCCCGGCCACCGTACGGCCGCGGCGCACCCATGCCGGCGATCGAGAGCATGTGCCCGTTGAACTCGTCCTGCCGGAGCAGGTGCGTCTCGTCCCCGCCGACCATCAGCGTGCGGCCAGGGCAGTCCGCGTCGACGGCGTTGGCGAACGCGACCGCGGCGTCGTCGACCCACACCGTGTGGATCCGGTTGTCCGCCGGGATGATGCCCTGCATGAACATCGCCGACCGGTCGACGGCGGCGAACAGGTCGGGCGCGATGACCCCGCCGAGGCGCAGGATCGTCCAGTCGAGGGCGGCCGCGCGCACGATCGCCTCGGCCCGCACCTTGTGCGCGCCGTACACGTCGCGCGGGTTCACCGGCGTGACCGCGCCGGCCAGGCCGAGGGGCTTCGCCCCGTTGCGTGAGCCGTACACGGCGAGGCTCGAGGCGAGGACGAGCCGGGCGTCGCTGCCCTCCAGCGCGTCGACCAGGTGCCTGGTCCCGTCGACGTTCACGCGTTCGGCGAGCGCCGGCCGCTCGTAGCTGACCGGCGGCAGGATCGCGGCAAGGTGGACGACGGCCCTCGGGTTCGTCCGCGCGATCAGCTCGGTGACCGCCGGCGCGTCGGTGAGGTCGACCCACGCGGGTTCGAGCTGCCCGTGTCGGGCCAGCCGGCCGGCGAGCGCAGTGGTCTTCGGGTTCGGCAGGTCGAGGGCGAGCACGCGTTCGCCCCGGTCGGCGAGCAGCCTGCTCACCCGCGCGCCGAGGCTGCCGTAGCCGCCGGTGACGAGCACCGGCCTGGCCTGTGACACCACCGCGCGATTCTAGAACCTGTTCCAGTTCGGCGGTACGGTCGCGTAGCACTGACACCGCCTCGGCCGGGGAGCTGCATGGACGCGCTGGCGATCGACATCTCGTTCCACGGCGAGCACGAGCGGATCGGCACCTTCGCCCGGGCCGCCGAGGAGCACGGTGTCGGTGGCTTCTTCGTCCCGGAGGCGCAGAACGATCCGTTCATCTCGCTCACCCTGGCCGCCACCGGAACGACCCGGATGCAGCTCGGCACCGGCGTCGCTATCGCGTTCGCGCGCACCCCGATGACGATGGCCTACTCCGCCTACCACCTGCACCGGGTGTCCGGCGGCCGGGCTGTCCTCGGCCTCGGCCCGCAGATCAAGCCGCACATCGCGTACCGGTACGGCATGCCGTGGTCGCGGCCGGCCGAACGGATGCGCGAGTACGTGTCGGCGATGCGGGCGATCTGGCATTCGTGGCAGACCGGCGCGCCGCTCGACTTCCGCGGCGACTTCTACACGCACACGCTGATGCCACCGCTGTTCTCGCCGGGCGCGCTCGGGTTCGCGAGCCCACCGATCTGGCTCGCCGCGGTCGGGCCGCGCATGGTCGAGGTCGCCGGCGCCGTGGCGGACGGGCTGCTGAGCCATCCGTTGATTTCGCGAAGCTATCTGCGTGACGTGCTGCTGCCGCAGGTGACGAGGAGCCGGCTGGCGGCGGGCCGGCAGGACGAGCCGTTCACGATGGCGAGCATGGCGATGGTCGCAACCGGCCGCACCGACGCCGAACTGCGCGACGCGATCGCCGGCACGCGCAAGCAGATCGGCTTCTACGCCTCGACGCCCGCGTACGAGCCGGTGCTCGCGCACCACGGCTGGTCGGCGCTGCACGACGCGGCGCGCGCGCTGACCAAGACCGGCCGGTGGGCCGAACTGGCCGACCTGATCGACGACGAGGTGCTGAACACGCTCGCCGTCGTGGGCGACGTCGACACCGCGCGCGCGGCCCTGCGCGAGCGGTTCGCCGGGCTCGCCGAGCGGGTCACCCTGTCGCTGCCCTACCGAGCGGACGACGAAGTCGTGCTCGCCCTCGCCGCCGGTTGATCAACAGCTTCGCCGGTAGTGACAGGAAAGTGTTCGAAGCCGTGCAGCACCCGGGTGCGCCGGCGGACCGGCGGCGACACGACAGCGAGGTCCGGGAATCGATCGAACAGCGCCTGGAGCGCGATCGCCGCCTCGAGCCGGGCCAGCTGCGCGCCGAGGCAGTAGTGGACGCCGGCCGAGAAGGCGAGATGCAGCCGCGCCTCCGGGCGGGTGACGTCGAACCGGTCCGGGTCGGGAAAGACCTCGGGATCACGGTTCGCGGCGCCGAGCATCAGGACGAAGGCCTGCCCGGGCTTGACCGCCCGCCCGGCGACCTCGGTGTCCTTGTGCGCCACGCGGACGGTCACTTGCACCGGAGCGTCGAAGCGCAGCACCTCGTCCACCGCGTTCGGCCAGCCCTCCGGGTCGGCGCGCAGTGCCGCGAGCTGGTCCGGGTGATCGAGCAGCAATGCCACAGCATTGCCGATCAGGTTGACCGTCGTCTCGAACCCGGCACCGATCAGCAGCAACGTGTTGACCCGCAGCTCCTCGTCGGTGAGCCGGTCACCGTCATCGCTCTTGCCGACGAGTTCGCTCAGCAGGTCCTCGCCCGGTGCTCGGCGCAGCCGCGCGATGTGCTCGTCGAGCAGCACGCCGGCCCTGCGGATGGCCCGGTCGGCGGCGCGGAAGTCACGCCAGCTCAGCGCCGGATCGAGCGTCAGCGCCGCGTCGTTGCCGATCCCCAGCAACTCCTCGTGCATGTCGTCCGGGATGCCCATGATGCGGGCTATCACCGTGATGGGCAGCTGCACCGCGTAGTCGTCGATCAGGTCGAACCGGCCACCCCGTTCGGCGGCGCGGTCGAGGAGTTCGCCGGCGATCTCGCGAATCGTGCCTGCGTAGCCGGCGATGGCGCGCGGCGTGAAGGCGTGGCTGACCAGCCGACGCAGGCGCGCGTGCTGCGGCGGCTCGATTGCGAGCAGCGACGGGATGTCGACCGGGCCGAGGGCGCGCGGGTCGATCGCCGCCAGCATGATCTTGTCGAGCCACTCGGTCGGGGCGCCGCCGGGGTTGGCGCGGAACGCGTCGCTGCGCAGGATGTGGTTGACCACGGCGTGGTGCGCGGACGCGCCGATCAGCCGGTTGCCACCGACCGGGCCCATCGCCCGCAGGTCGGTGTAGAACCGCGCGGGGTCGTCCAGCGCGTCCGGGTCGACTGCCGAGCGGGCGATCAGATCACCACGGCGGGCGGCGAACCGGATCACGAGTCCCGGGATGCCGTAACGGATCACCCACACGATCGCCGAGCGCATCCGCGCCGTCAGGGCTTTCATGCCGCAGACACTGCCAGCGCGGCTGGATCGGCGTCGATCCAGCGGATCGCGCCCGGCAGCGCGAGCGCGCGCACAACCCCCGGATGGGCTGCGGCGAGCGTGCGCATCACCTCGGGAGCCGGACCGCTGGGGCCGGCGAGGTCGTCCAGTTGCGCATAAAGCGTCGTCTGCAGCCGCGAGCGCAGCGCGAGCAGCAGCCGTTCCGGGGAGCCGAAGATCTCCCGGTACTCGGGCCGCCACACCAGCTCGGTGCCCTCGGTCCAGTTGAGTTCGGTCTCGATCTCCCGCAGTGCCCGGTTGTACCGGTGCGCGTCCTGCCAGCTCATCGCCGCTCTCCTCCGGCTCGGGTTCGGCGCCGGGTCTCGACGCTGATCCGACGCTATGCGGGCGGCCCGCCGGACGCGTCGGCCCGCAGGAGGGACTTCGGCCTCCTACTGGAGTAGGAGCGCGATACCTCCTCCGGCCGGATGGTGATCCGCCGGATCGTCCCTACAGTTGGACGGGTGATTGCCGTGCTCCGCCGCGTTCAGGAGCGGATCGAGCGAAGCTGCGAACGCCTCGGGCTGAGCTACCCGTGGTGGGTCCCGGCGTACTCGACGATGGCGTGCATCGCCATCACCGTTGCCGCATTCGTCCAGCGCGGCGCGATGTTCGGCTCGCCGGCGATTGTCGCGGCGCTGGTCCTGACGGTGGCGCCGACCCTGATCTGGGCGGCGGCGGGCTGGCTCGTCCAGCCGTGGATCGAGGCGATCGCTTCGTCGACGGCGGTCGCGCTGTACCTCACCCACCCGGTCGAACCCGATCTCGCGCCGCTGCTCTGCCTGATCATCGCCGGCGAGATCGCCGCCACGATGCCGCTGTGGATCGCGATGATCGTCGCTACCGCCGACATCGGAATCCTCGTCGTCGCCGCCGAGACCGGACACCTGCACAGTGCCGCGCTCTACGTCATCGGAGTGATCCTCGGCGCGGACGTCGGAATCGCGCTGCGCTGGCAGATGCGCGCGCTCGCCGCCGAGCGGGCCAACACCTCGATCGTGCGTGAGCAGGCGATGCTGGCCGAGCGGCAGCGCTTGGCACGCGAAGTGCACGACGTTATCGGGCACTCGCTCAGCATCAACCTGCTGCACGTGACGGCGGCCCGGCACGCACTGCAGCGCCACGGGGACATCGCCGATGCGGTCGAGTCGCTGACCGAGGCCGAACAGGTCGGCCGCACCGCGATGACCGACCTGCGGCGCACCGTGTCGGTGCTCAGCTCGGGCGCGGCCGAGACGCAGGCGCTGCCCGGCATCGACGACATCCCCGCGCTCGTCGACGAGTGCCGCGCCGCCGGCCTGGACGTCGGCTACGCCCGCACCGGGGATCCGCACGAGCTCAGCGACGTGACGAGCCTCGGCATCTTCCGGATCGTCCAGGAGTCGCTGGCCAACATCGCCAAGCACGCAGCGACGTCGACCGTGACGGTGGTGCTTGCCGCGAGCGGCGACGGACTGCACCTCTCGGTGCGCAACACCCTGCCGCGCGGATGGCGACAGTCGGTCGGTGACGGGATCGGGTTGTCCGGCATGACGGCGCGCGCCGAGCAGATGGGTGGGCGGCTGAAGACCGGCGTCGAGGCCGAGTGCTGGCTGGTCGATCTGCACGTGCCGGTGAGATCCCCGCTGGCGGCGCGATGACCCCGGACGAGCCGATCCGGGTGGTGCTGGTCGACGACCAGGAACTCGTCCGGTCCGGCCTGGGCCGGATCCTGCGCCGCCGTGACGGGTTCTCGATCGTCGCGGAGTGCGCGGACGGCGCTGAGCTGCCGCAGGCGCTGGCCGCGCACGAGGCCGACGTGGTGCTGATGGACCTGCGGATGAAGCAGGTCGACGGCATCGAGGCGACCCGCCGGCTGCGCGCGGCGAGCGACACACCGCCGGTGCTCGTCCTGACGACCTTCGACGACGACGAATTGCTCTCCGGTGCGCTGCGCGCCGGGGCGGCCGGCTTCGTACTCAAGGAATCCGGCGCCGAGGATCTGATGCGCGCCGTTCGCCGGGTGGCCGCCGGCGAGAGCTGGCTCGACCCGACGGTGACAGCGCGGGTACTCGCGACCTATCGCAGCGCGGCGAACTCGTCTCGATCGGCCACCGCCGTCGACGTGCTCACGGCGCGCGAGCGCGACGTGCTGGTGGCCATCGGCACCGGACTGTCGAACACTGAGATCGCCGCGTCGCTGGTCATCTCGGAGCTGACCGTGAAGAGCCATGTCGGCCGGATCTTCGCGAAGCTCGGCCTGCGCGACCGTGCCGCCGCAATCGTCTACGCCTTCGATCACGGCCTCGTCACCCCGTCCGCTCCCTAGCCGGTCGCGCCCCGATTGACCACCCTTAAGTGAACGTTTAGCGCCTCGGAAGCGCGGTGTCCGACTCTTCGCATGTCAACGAGGACACCAGCCGAGGAGCAGACATGAGCACCGTGACCATCTTCGACCGCCCGAACCCCGCCGCCGACACCGACGCCGCCACCGCTGCCCGGTGCCTCCACCGAGCCGAGCAGGCGCTGCACGACGCGCACACCACGCACGTCGACGAATGGATCTCGGCCGCCGCCGATCGGCTGCACGATGCGGTCGAGGCCTACCTGGCCGCCGTCGCCGCGCAGCGCCATCACCCGAGCTCCCGCGTCCTCCGCTGAGCGCCCCACGCGTGGTGCGGGCCCGGCCAGTGGCTACCCGAGCGTGCCGGGCAACTATCGTCGCCGACACCGCCGCGCGAAAGGACCAGCGCCATGGACCGCACGCTGCCCGATCAGATGGTCGACCCGCACATCCACCAGTGGGATCCGTTCAGCACGCCGCGCGAGATTTCTGGGATCGCGAAGATGCTGCGGCCGCTCCCACGCATCCCGCGCTGGCTAGCGCGCACGCAACCGAAGCGCGACCGCGAGTTCATTCACCATCCGCACCACATTCTCAAGCCGTATCTGCCGACCGACTACCGCCGCGACGCTGCTTCGGTCCCGGTCGCCTCGGTGGTGCACATCGAAGTCGGCTCGTGGGCTTGCGAACGCCCGATGGACTGGGTGGACGAGACGCGGTGGGTGGCCGCGCTGCCATGGGAGCGCGACGGCGCTCCTGCGCTCGGCGCGATCGTGGTGCGGGCCGATCCCCGCTGGGCCGAGGTGGCCGCCGTCCTCGACGCACACCTCGCCGCCGACGACCGGGTGCGGGGCGCACGCATGTCAGCGTCCAATCACGCCGATACCGACGTCCGCGGCTTCGCCGCGGAGCCGCACCTGCTCAGCGACCCCCGCTTCCTACGCGGCTTCGCGGCCATCGCCGAGCGCGAGCTGTCCTTCGAACTTTGGATGTATGCGCACCAGTTGCCCGACGCCGTCGTGCTGGCGACGGAGTACCCGCAGACGACGTTCGTGCTCGACCACTACGCGACACCGGTCGGGATCTTCGGCCCCCGGGGACGCAGCACCGGCCGCACCGACGCAGACCGTGCCGGGATTCTTGCGCGCTGGCGCGACGACGTGGCTACGCTCGCCGCCCTGCCCAACGTGGTGGCCAAACACTCCGGGCTCGGGATGCCGGTGCTCGGCGGTCCGCCGCGTCGTCAGGTGGACGAGCAGTCGATCCACGAGATCGTCGACCGCAGCGCGCCGCTGGTGCGCCACGTGCACGACGTCTTCGGATCGGAGCGCGCCATGTGGGCGTCGAACTTCCCGATCGACAAGCCGGTGCAGAGCATCCCGGCGAGCATCGCCGTCCTGCTCGACGTGTTGGGTGCCGACGCCGACCCGACGCTGCTGTTCCGCGACGTAGCCCGCCGCGTCTACCGCCTGACTTAGGCACCGGCCGCGCCGGTCGGGCACGATGGCGAACGTGGTCTCCACGCGGCGCGAGATCGAGGACCCGGCGCTCGCCGTCGAACTGGCCGGGCTGCGGTTCCGCGACGCGGTCACCGAGGCGAACTTCCGGCGCTGGTTCGCCCTCGAGGCGATGCCGTTCGCCCGGCTGGCCGTCGGCGCGTCGGCCATCGGCTGGTTCATCGCACTCGTCGGCCTCGGGATCGGCATCCCCGGGACGTTCTGGCCGACGTCAGGATGGGTGCTCGGGGCAATCGTCCCGCTGCTCGGCATCGCCTTTTGGGCGACGTTCCACCCCGGCCGCCGGATGCTGGTGGTGGGCGGTTGCGTGAACGCGGTCGGCGGCGTGATCGCGATCTGGCCGATCTCGTTCCACGCGCTGGACAGCCCGCACCTCGCGAGCTTCGTGGCGATCATCTTCGCCTTGTTCGCCTTCACGATCTTCCGCCTGCCGCCGCTGGTCGCTGCTCCCGCGGTGGCCGTCTACCTCGTGCTGCATCAAGTGCTCATCCTGCACGCCCATGCGCAGGGTGACCTCAGCGCCGAGGAGACGTGGATCGACTCGTTGATCCCGTGGATCGCCTACTTGACGGGTCTGCTGGTCTGCTGCGTCTTGAGCGCACTGAGCCGCGACGCGTATCGGCGCGAGCGCGTCATCGACAAGCAACAGCAGGTGATCGAGGCCGAGCGCGAGCGCTCGGACGCCTTGCTGCGCAACGTGCTGCCCGACCAGGTGGCCGACCGGCTGAAGAACTCCGACGAGCCGATCGCCGACTTCTTCCCCGAGGTGACGGTGCTGTTCGCCGACATCGTCGGCTTCACCGGCCTCGCGACCCGGCTGCCACCGCGCGAGCTGGTGGCCATGCTGGGCGACGTCTTCTCGCGGCTCGACACGCTGACGGCCGCACGCGGTGCGGAGAAGATCAAGACGATCGGCGACGCGTACATGGCGGTGGCCGGCGTGCCCGAGCCGCGCGCCGACCACGTCGAGACGATGGCCGACCTTGCGCTGGACATGCGCGATGCGATCGCCGGCATGGAGCAGCACACCGGCCTCGCGGTCGTGTGCCGATTCGGGCTGGCTACCGGACCGGCGGTCGCGGGCGTGATCGGGCAACAGCGGTTCGCCTACGACCTGTGGGGCAACACGGTGAACCTGGCGGCGCGGATGGAGTCGCACGGCGTGGCCGGCCGGATTCAGGTGACAGCGGAGGTCCACGAGCGGCTGACCTCGACGCACATCCTCGAGGCCCGCGGATCGGTCGACATCAAGGGCGCCGGCAGGATGGAGACCTGGTTCCTCGAAGGCCGTGCAGCCAGCGAGCAAGCCGCGCCCGAGGCACCCGCCGATCCAAGCACCGCACAAGTTCTTGATCAACAGGGCTGAATCGGCGCTATCACCGCTATTCAGCCCTGTTGATCAAGAGATAGGGCAGCTCAACCCGTTCGTCCGGGACTGCCGCCAGAACGTTCACCGGGTGGTGGCAGGCTGGGTGGAGTGACTCGGTTCGGCGGCGCGCTGTTGACCGCCGCCGGTCTCGCGGCCGTGGCGATCGCCGCGCTCGTGCGGCCCACGGATGCGCAGGCGGCGGCCGCGCAGGACTGGTCACCCTTCGTGTTGGTCGCCGGGCTGTTGCTCGTCGGCCTAGTCGCTGACGGCGACGGGTTGTTCGCCGCCGCCGGGGAGCGGGTGGCGCGGCTGGCCCGCAGCGGGATCGTGCTCTTCATCGCCGCTGCGGCAATGATCGTGATCGTCACCGCA
>JAVHVB010000041.1:0-9417 GCA_032160775.1 Pseudonocardiales bacterium
GGCCGGCCGGGACACCGGCTGGGCTTCGGCGCGGCAGCGCGCCTGGGGGCGCCTCGACCCGCACACGAGTGGCCCGGTCGCGCTGTCCGGCGACCCGGCCGCGGACTGGGCCCGGCACGCGCTTGCCGCGCCCGTGCTGTTCGCCGCGACCGGAGGCGACGACGTCGTCGCCGTGGCCCGAGCAGTGCCGTTCAGCGCCTGGCTGTCCGGCCGGGTGCGGCTCGCCGACCGGCGACCCACGGCCGCCGACCTGGCCACGCATCTCAGCACGCTTTTCCCGCCGGTGCGCCCGCGCGGCTACCTGGAGCTTCGCTACCTCGACATCTGCGCACCACGCTGGTGGCCGGCCGTCGCTGCACTCACCACGACGCTGCTGGACGACCCGGTCGCCGCGAGTCTCGCCGCCGAGGCCAGCGAGCAGACGGCCGGGCGCTGGCACGACGCGGCGCGGCGCGGCCTGCGGGACCCGGACCTCGCGGCGTCCGCGCGACGATGTCTCGCCATCGCACTCGCCCGGGCGCCGCGCGAGTTCGAGCTGGCCCTGACCGACCTCGCCGAACTCGTCGAATCCGGCCGCGGTCCCGGCGACCTCGCCGCCGAGCGGATCGCCCAGATCGGTCCGTCCGCACACCTCGCGGAGATCGCCCATGCGTGAGGCGATAGCCCGGCAACTGGACCAGGCGCGGCAGCGCACCCTGTCGCTCACCGACGTGGACGAGCCCACGCTGCTCGCGCAGCACGACCCGCTGATGAGCCCGCTCGTCTGGGACCTCGCGCACATCGGCCAGCAAGAGGAGCTGTGGCTGCTGCGCGCCGGCGACCCCTCCCGTCCCGGCATGCTCGCACCGCGGATCGACTCGCTCTACGACGCGTTCCGGCACTCGCGCGCCGAGCGGCCCGCTCTGCCGCTGCTGCCGCCGGTCGCCGCCCGGCAGTACTGCTCCGAGGTGCGCGGCCGCGTGGTCGACCTGCTCGAGCGGACGCCGGACGATCCGGTGGAGCTGTTTGCCGCCGGCATGGTCGTCCAGCACGAGCAGCAGCATGACGAGACGATGCTGGCAACCCTGCAGCTGCGGCAAGGGCCGCCGATCGTGTTCGGCGAGCCGCTGCCGCCCGGGCGCCGACTCGACTCCGACCGCGTGTTCGTCGGCGGCGGCGAGTTCGTGCTCGGCGTCGACGGCACCGAAGAGCCGTTCTCGCTCGACAACGAGCGGCCGGCGCACGTCGTCGACGTCGAGTCGTTCTGGATCGGCCGGGCGCCGGTGACCAACGCGCAGTGGTTCGAGTTCGTCGCGGCCGGCGGCTACGGCGACCCACGGTGGTGGTCGGCCCCGGGGTGGGCCCACCGCAACGCCGCCGGAGTTCAGCGGCCGAAGTACTGGACGGCCGACGGCACGCGGGTGCGGTTCGGCGCCGAGGAGGACCTCGCGCCGGACGAGCCGGTCCAGCACATCGACTACTACGAGGCCGAGGCCTTCGCCGCCTGGAGCGGGGCCCGGTTGCCCACCGAGATCGAGTGGGAGAAGGCGTGCGCGTGGGACCCGATGGCCGGGCGGCGCCGGAGGTGGCCGTGGGGCGACGCCGAGCCGACGGCCGAACTCGCCAATCTCGGCGGCGCGGCGCTGCGGCCGGCCGCGGTGGGCGCCTATCCCGGCTCTGCCTCGGCCTACGGGGCCGAGCAGCTGATCGGCGACGTCTGGGAGTGGACGTCGTCGGACTTCGGCGGCTGGCCCGGGTTCCGTCCGATGATCTACGAGCAGTACAGCAAGCCGTTCTTCGGCACCGACTACAAAGTGCTGCGCGGCGGCTCCTGGGCGGTGGCGGCGTCGACGATCCGCCCGTCGTTCCGCAACTGGGACTACCCGATCCGACGGCAGATCTTCACCGGCCTGCGCCTCGCCTGGGACGCATGATGTGTCGCCACTTCGCCTGGCTCGGCGACCCGCGCACGCTGGCCGAACTCGTGCTGCAGCCCGAACACGGTTTGCTGACGCAGTCCTACCGGCCCCGACGGCAGGCCCACGGGCTGCTGAACGCCGACGGCTGGGGGGTCGGGTTCTATCCGGCCGACGGCGCCGCGCCGGCGCGCTGGCGAGCCAGCCGGCCACTGTGGGGTGACGCCTCGTTCGGCTCGGTTGCGCCGGCCATCGCCTCGGGCTGCGTGCTCGGCGCCGTGCGCTCGGCGACCGTCGGCATGCCGTTGGACGACAGCGCGTGCGCGCCGTTCCTGTCCGGGCGCTGGCTGTTCTCGCACAACGGGCTCGTCGATCGCGAGGTCCTCGGCCCACAGGCCGACGCGGAATCGATGTGCGACTCCGCCCAGCTCGCCGCCTACGTCTTCGCCCGCGGACCGAACGATCTGGGCAAGATCGTCGCCGAACTCGGCCGGCGCGATCCGCGCGCGCGGCTGAACACCCTCGTCACCGACGGCGAACGCGTCCTGGCCACGACGTGGGGCGACACCCTGTGCACCCGGCAGACCGCGTCGGGCGTGTTCGTCGCCAGCGAGCCGTTCGACGACCACCCGGAATGGGTGGACGTGCCGGACCGTTCGCTCGTCGAGGTGACGCGCGAGCGCGTCACCGTCACAGAGTTGGAGAACTGAACATGGCGAGTGATCTGCGGGTGCAACTGGCGCCCGAGGCGTACCTGGAATCGCTGCGCCGTGATGTGCGGGCCGGACTGACGGCGTCGCCCAAGACGCTGCCGCCGAAGTACTTCTACGACGCGCGCGGCAGCGATCTGTTCGACGAGATCACCCGGCTGCCGGAGTACTACCCGACCCGGGCCGAGACGGCGATCCTGACCCGGCACGCCGGCGAGGTCGCCGCGTTGTCCGGCGCCCGCACACTGGTCGAACTCGGCAGCGGCACGTCGGCCAAGACCCGGCTGCTGCTCACCGCGCTCACTGCCGCCGGCACGCTCGAGCGGTTCGTCCCCTTCGACGTGGACCCCGCGGTGCTGGCCCACGCGGCCGAACAGGTCGGCGCCGAGTACCCAGGCCTGGCCGTCGAGCCGGTGATCGGCGACTTCGAGAAGCACCTGGCCGCCCTGCCTCGGCATCCGGCGCAGCTGATCGCGTTCCTCGGTTCGACCATCGGCAACCTCGAGCCGGCCGATCGGGCGCGGCTGTTCGGTTCGCTGCGCGCGGTGTTGCGGCCCGGCGACTCGTTCCTGCTCGGCACCGATCTGGTGAAGGACCCGGCGCGGTTGCAGCGCGCGTACGACGATCCGGCCGGCGTCACTGCGGCGTTCAATCGCAACGTCCTGTCGGTGGTGAACCGCGAGCTTTCGGCCGACTTCGAGGAGTCCTGGTTCGAGCACGTCGCGCTCTGGAACGCCGACCGCGAGTGGATCGAGATGCATCTGCTGTCGCTGCGCGATCAGGTGGTCACGATCGGCGACCTCGACCTGCAGGTCCCGTTCGCGCGCGGTGAGCTGATGCGCACGGAGATCTCGGCGAAGTTCCGACCGGACGGGATCCGGGCAGAGCTCGACGCCGCCGGGTTTGAGCTGGTCCGGTTCTGGACGGACCCGGCCGGCGACTTCGGCCTCTCCCTCGCCCGCCCGCGCTAGCTTTCGGCGCGGACCGGCGGTCAGAGTTGTAGGTGAAGACGCAGAGCGTCGTCGAGTTCGGCCATCTCCGGCGCCGGCACCGTGCCGAGTACCGGCCCGACCCGGTCCACGCTCACCGAGCGCACCTGCTCCGCCTGCGCCTTCGAATCCACCCGTAGCCCTGTCGCGTCCGCGGACAGCAGCGATTGGAACGGGTACACCCGCGACACGTTGCTCGAGACCGGCACGACGGTCACGACCCCGCGCCCCAGCCGCTCGGCGACGGCGTTCGCGCGGTCGTTGCTGACGATGACGGCCGGACGGCGCTTGGTCGGCTCGCTCGGTCGGGCCGGGTCGAGGTCGGTCAGCCGGATCTCACCGCGGCGCATCGGCCAACCCGTCAGCCGCCGTGGTCTCCCACGCAGCCTCGTCGCCGGACGCCACCCACTCGTCCCATGCCGCCGCGTAGTCCTCCTCGATCGCTGGATGCCGGAGCATCCGGATGGCGCGTTGAACGGCTGCGGAACGTGAGGCGAGGCCCTCGGCACGTGCGTACTCGTCCAGGATCCGGACGTCGTCGTCGGGAAGGCTCACACTCAGCTTCATACCACGATGCTACCCCGGTACTACCCAGCCTGTGGCCAACGCGGGAGCTACTTCAGCAGGGCGGCGAAGCGTTCGGCGAACAGGTAGCTGTCGCCGGGCCAGCGGGCCGACAGGTAGTTGCCGTCCTCGACCACGAAGGCCGGTCCATGATCGTCCCGAGTCCCGCGGCTCAGGGTGCGCGGCCCGCGCTCGAACTGGGTCGGGCTGCGCAGAGCGGCCACGACCTCGTCCTGCACGTACTCGGGATAGGTCCGGTAGTAGCGGCCCAGGCGCCACGCGGTCGCGAAGTAGCCGCCGCGTTCCATGTACTTCGGTAGGCAGGTGGTGCGCTTGCCGGCGAGGACGCTCTCGCCGGTGCGCGGGTCGACGCTCCGCGCCAGCACGAGCACGCCGTGGCAGATTGCTCCGACCGGCTTGCCGGTCGCCCAGAAGGCGCCGATCGCGGACTGCAGTTCAGCCGAGCCGAGGTACTGGCGCATGCCTGGCGCATGCCCACCCGGCAGCAGGAGTCCGTCGAAGGCTCCGATGTCGAGTTCGGACCACGGCTCGGGATGCGTGAAACGTTCATCGTGCTCGAGTTCGCGGTAGAACGCGATCGGTTCGGGTTCGGCGCCCAGCTGGCCGAACAGGACGCCGTCGATCAGCCGCTGATCGCACTGCGGGGCAGCGCCGCCAGACTCGGTGGCGAAGACGACTTCGTGGCCGGCCTCCGTCAGCAGCCGCCACGGAACCGCGACCTCAGTCGTGTCGAAATCCCTGTCGGGCAGGGGCAGCAGCACCTTCACAATTCACCGTAGCTCGAACCGCTGCGCGCGGCAGCGCCGGTGGCTGCCTCGATCGCGCAACGAATTGCACGGCGAATGACCTATCGTTGCAGACATGGCTCGACATCTCGCTGCGGTCGCGAAACAGGCCGGCGTCAGCGAGGCGACGGTCAGCCGCGTACTCAACGGCAAGGCGGGCATCTCCGACGCAACCCGTGAGGCGGTGCTCACTGCGCTCGACGTGATCGGCTACGAGCGCCCGACTCAGTTGCGCCGCGGCCGGGCGCGAATGGTCGGCTTGATCGTTCCCGAGCTGTCCAACCCGATCTTCCCGGCTTTGGCAGAGGTAATCAGCGGCGCGCTCGCCCAGCGCGGCTTCAACTCGGTGCTCTGCACCCGTACCGGCAGCATGTCGGAAGCCGAGTACGTCGACATGCTCCTTGAGCGCCAGGTATCAGGCATGGTCTTCGCGGGCGGCCAATACGCCGAGGCCGACGCCCGTCATGAGCACTACGACAAGCTGCAGAAGCTTCGCCTGCCGCTCGTCCTGATCAACGCCGCTGCCGACAACCTGGATTTTCCACGCGTTTCGACCGACGACGCCGTCGCGATGGAGCAGGCGTACGGCCACCTCGTGTCCCTCGGGCACGACAAGATCGGCCTGATTCTGGGACCTGACGACCATGTTCCCTCGCGTCGCAAGCTCGACGCGTTCGAGGTCCTCCGGGGTGGGCCGGCACCTGATCTCGTCGAGCGAGCGATGTTCTCCCTCGAAGGTGGCCAAGCTGCGGCGAATCGATTGATCGCCACCGGCGCCACCGGCATCGTGTGCGCCAGCGACCCGCTCGCGCTCGGCGCGATCCGCGCAGTGCGCCGGCGCGGGCTGACGGTTCCGGACGACGTGTCCGTAGTCGGCTTCGACGATTCGGCCTTCATGAACTGCACGGACCCGCCGTTGACAACCGTCCGCCAGCCGATTGAGGCGATCGGCCGGGCCGCAGTCGCGCTGCTCACCGGCGCCATGGAGGGCGCGCGGATCGCGTCGGACGAGTTGTTCTACGAACCAGAGCTTGTCGTGCGCGGCTCGACCGCGCGCGTGCGCGTCGCCGCCTGAGCCTCCTCCGCTCCCCGCCGGGTTCGATACTGCACGCCCGTGCATCGCCCTGCGCATTCTGACGCCTTCTCGCAACCATCCGACAATCTTTTGTCGGACTCTTGCAATCAGTCGTCATCTTTGCGTAACCTCCCTGTCCATCGAGCCGCCGCGATTGTCGGGACAGATTCCTCGAACGTCCAGACTTGCGCCGCCGGCTCCGGACTTCCAGAGGATCGGAGACACGGTGACGATGCCGGCGGACGCGGTGGCGTGGTGGCGGGACGCGGTCGTCTATCAGGTCTACGTGCGCAGCTTCGCCGACGGCGACGGCGACGGAACCGGTGACCTGGCGGGGGTTCGCTCCCGACTGCCGTACCTGCACGACCTCGGTGTCGACGCCCTGTGGTTCAACCCCTGGTACCCGTCGCCAATGGCCGACAGCGGCTACGACGTCGCCGACTACCGGTCGATCGATCCCAGCTTCGGGACGCTCCAGGAGGCCGAGCTCCTCATCGGCGCGGCGCTCGACCTGGGCATTCGCACGATCGTCGATGTCGTCCCGAACCACGTCTCTGACCAACACCCGTGGTTCCGCGCCGCGCTCGACGCACCGGCCGGCGCAGACGAGCGAGCGCGATTCTGGTTCCGCCCTGGCAGGGGTCCCGACGGCGAGGTCCCGCCCAATGGCTGGCAGTCGATCTTCGGCGGGCCGGCCTGGACCCGGACCAAGGACGGCGACGGCGTGCCCGGAGAGTGGTACCTGCACCTGTTCGCGCCGGAGCAGCCAGATCTGAACTGGATGCACCCGGACGTCTGGCACGAGCACGAAGACGTGCTCCGGTTCTGGTTCGACCGCCACGTGGCGGGCATCCGGATCGACTCAGCCGCGCTACTGATCAAGGACCCGAGCCTCGCCGAGGAGCAGGCCGATCCCCCGGTCGGGCAGCATCCATTCACCGACCGTGATGAGCTGCATGCCGTCTACCGCCGGTGGCGGGCGATCGCGGATTCCTACGCGACGCCGCGGGTCCTCATCGGCGAGCTGTGGCTGCCGGACACCGAACGGTTCGCGCGCTATCTGCGGCCGGACGAGTTGCACACCGCCTTCAACTTCGACTTCCTGAGCTGCGCCTGGGAATCGAGCGCGCTGCGCGCGTCCATCGACTCGACGTTGAGCGCGCACGCCCCCGTGGACGCCCCGGCCACCTGGGTTCTCGCCAACCACGACGTAACTCGGGCGGTCACGCGGTACGGACGTGCCGACACATCGTTCTCCTTCGAAGCCAAGCGCGAGGGAACGCCGACCGACCTGGCGCTCGGCTATCGACGGGCCCGCGCCGCTGCGCTGCTCGCGATGGCACTGCCCGGCTCGATGTACGTCTATCAAGGCGAGGAGCTCGGGCTGCCCGAGGTCGAAGACATTCCCGCCGAGCGCCGCCAGGACCCGATGTACTTCCGCTCTGGGGGAGCGTCACCCGGTCGTGACGGCTGCCGGGTGCCGATGCCGTGGTCCGGCAGTCAGCCGCCCTACGGCTTCAGCCCTACTGCCGGCGTCCGGACCTGGCTGGACCAGCCCGCCGACTGGGCCGAGCTCACGGTCGCGGCCGAGACCGACAACCCCACCTCGATGCTTGCCCTGTACCGGGTCGCCTTGCGGCTGCGGCGCAGTCACGTGATCGGCGCCGGGCCGTTCGGCTGGTTGCCCAGTGACCCCGAGGTGCTCGCGTTCAGCCGCGGCACGAAATTCGCCTGCATCGCCAACCTCGGCGCCCGCGCGACAGATCTCCCGCTGGGCGCAACCGTCCTGCTCGCCAGTGACCCGATCGAAGGAGGTCAGCTGCCCCCGGACACGACGGTCTGGCTCACCCTGCCGAGCCGGTCGTGACCGCAAGCCAACCGCAACACCGGGTACCGCCGACGCCACGGCGTCTCTGACAAGGAGTGACCATGAAGTCCAGATCGATCACGTGTGTGGTCGCGGTGCTCGCCGCGGCTACGGCGCTGGCCGCATGCAGTAGTAGCGGGGGAACGCCATCCGATCCAGGCGCGGCGAGCCAGCCCGCGTCAGGAGGTTCGACGGCGCCGGTCACGATCAGCGTCGCCTCGCTGATCCCGGGAAGCACGGACGAAGCGATCAGTCAGTTCAACGCCCAGGTCGCCGAGTTCGAGAAGGTGTACAAGAACATCACCGTCAAGTCGGTGGAGTATCAATGGACCGGCCCGACGTTCGCCGCCAAGCTCGCCGCCGGCACGCTGCCCACCGTGTTCCGTGTTCCGTTCACCGACGGGCGGACACTCGGCGAGAACGGCCAGCTGGCCGACCTCACCGCGCAGGCCGAGGCGTTGCCCTACTACGACAAGTTCAACCCGGCGGTCATGGCCGAGGCGAAGACCTCGGACGGCAAGGTGATCGCACTGCCGACCGCGGCGTACGCGCAGGCGCTGCACTACAACCGCTCGCTGTTCACGCAGGCCGGGCTCGATCCGGACAAGCCGCCGACGACGTGGGACGAGCTTCGCGCGGACGCCAAGCAGATCGCCGACAAGACCGACGCCACCGGCTATGCCGAGATGGCGAAGAACGACAACACCGGCGGCTGGATCCTCACGTCCGTGGCTTACGCCCTCGGTGGGCGGATGGAGAGCGGGACGGGTACGGCAGCCCAGGCCACGCTCGACAACGACGCGACGAAGCAGGCGCTCCAGATGCTGCACGACATGCGATGGAACGACAACTCAATGGGTTCGGACTTCTCCTACGGCTGGTCCGAGATCAACCAGGCCTTCGCCGCCGGCAAGGTCGGCATGTACATCAGCGGTTCGGACGTCTACACGAACCTCGTCGAGGCCAGCAAGATCGACCCGAGTATCTACGGCCTGGCCACCGTCCCGTTGGGCGACAGCTCCGATGCTGGCGTGCTCGGCGGCGGGACCCTCGCGGCCGTCCGCCCCGATGCGAGTGACGCCGAGAAGGACGCCGCGGTGAAGTGGATCGACTTCTACTACGAGCAGCCGCTCGTTGATCAAGCACAGGCGGTCCGCAACGCCGAGACCCTGACGGCCGGCAAGCAGCCGGTCGGTGTGCCCGCTCTGCCGGTGTTCAACCAGGAGCAGTACGACTTGGCGAACACGTGGATCAAGTCCTACATCAACGTCCCGCAGGACCAGATGACGCCGTTCACCGACCGCATATTCGACCAGACGTTGATTCCTGAACCTGCGGCTTCGACCCAGAGCGTCTACCACGCCCTCGACACCGTTGTGCAGGCCGTGCTCACCCAAGACGGTGCGAACATCGATCAGTTGCTCGCGAGTGCCAACGACACGGCACAAGGCCTGATCTCGCGAGGTAAGTGACTCGAGTCCGAGAGCCGTCGAGCGCGCGGGCGAACCCCG
>JAVHVB010000042.1:0-5065 GCA_032160775.1 Pseudonocardiales bacterium
GCCGTTGGCAATGTCATGGTTCGACAGTAACCACGAGCAAGTCGCCGTCGCCGTCGAGTTCCAACGGCCCGGCGGCGCGGACGGAGTCGCCGCGCGCCAGATCCACGCCGGCGACGTGGAAGTTCCCGGAGCCCACGAACACGTGGACGAGCGAACCGGTCACACACGTCCCCCGGCACCGGGTGAGGACGTCGAACAGACCTGCGCTCAGCGTGATCGGCGGCCGGCGCAGGTCGTAGCTCGGCAGCTCGGCGTCGGTCAGCATCGCGATTTGGACGAAGTGCAGTGGCTCGAGCGCCGACCCGTTGTGCTCGGCGTGCCGGATCCCGGCGCCGGCCAGCTGATGCTGCGCAGTGCCGGGCTGGACGAGGCGGCGCCGGCCGTGGCCGTCTGAATGTGCCAGCGTACCGTCGAGTACCCAGCTGATCAGCTCCGTGCCGGCGTGCGCATGCTCGTCGAAACCGGCCCCGGGTGCCACGAGATGCTCATCGCACGCGATCAGCCGGCCGAACGCCACGTTGTCCGGGTCGAAGTACGGGCCGGACGAGAAGCAGTGCCACGACGTGATGCCCGGTTGTTCGACCCGGTACCGGTCGGCGGCGCGCAGGACCTCCATCACGGTCGGACGGTGTGGTCGGCCGTCCAGGCAAGCAGGTCGTCGATCGCCCACGTGTTGACGATCGACTCGACGGGCACGCCGCAGCGAGCGGCGCGCTCGCAGCCGTTCGGCAGCCAGTCGAGCTGCCCCGGCGCGTGCGCGTCGGTGTCGATCGAGGTGAGGCAGCCCGCCTCGACGGCCAGCCGCAGCAGCCGCTTCGGCGGGTCGAGCCGTTCCGGGCGCGAGTTGATCTCGACCGCGACGCCGAACTGCGCGCAGGCCGCGAACACGATCTCGGCGTCGAACTCCGATTCCGGCCGGTTACCCCGCCCGCCGGTGACCAGGCGTCCGGTGCAGTGGCCGAGGACGTCCATGTGCGGGTTGGAGATCGCCGCGACCATCCGGGGCGTCATCTCGTCGGCGGGCATCCGCAGCTTCGAGTGGACGCTCGCGACGACCAGGTCCAGCCGGGACAGCAGGGACGGCTTCTGATCGAGCGCGCCGTCCAGGAGGATGTCGACCTCGATGCCGGTCAGGATCCGGAACGGCTGCGCCGCGCCGGAGGCGGCGGCAGCGGCGAAGTCCTCGTTGAGCTCCGCCACGACATCGAGTTGCTGCTCGAGCCGCTCGGCGGACAGCCCGTTGGCCACCGTGAGCCGGGGCGAGTGATCGGTCAGCACCAGGAACTCGTGGCCGAGCCCGCGCGCGGTCTCGGCCATCTCGCGGATCGGCGAGCCGCCGTCGGACCAGTCGGAGTGCGTGTGGCAGTCGCCGCGCAGCGCGGCGCGCAGCCGCGCCGTGGCCTCGTCCAGCGGCTCGTCCTCGGTCGCCTCCAGCCGGCGCAGGTACACGGGCACCTCGCCGGCGAGCGACTCGGTGATGCAGCGCGCGGTGACCGTGCCGATCCCGGTCAGCTTCTCGAGCGTGCCGGCGCCCGCACGCTCGGCCAGCTCGTCGGCCGAGAGCCCGTCGACGACACCGGAGGCGTTGCGGAATGCGCGCACCCGGTAGGTCGGCTCGCGGGCGCGTTCGAGCAGGAAGGCGATCTTCCGCAGGTCGGCGGCCGGGTCCCGGGGCGTCACGGGATCAACCGTAGTTGCGGACCGACGTGGGACGCTTGAGTCCATGACACGGCCGGGGGTGGACGCCGCGACGATCCGGCGCATCGAGCAGGCCATCAGCCGGCTCGCCACGCAGAGCGTCGCGCGGATGGACGACGAGTTGGGCTGGTTCCGCGAGCTGCCCTCCGATCAGCGGTCGTGGGTGACGCTGGTGGTGCAGGCCGGCCTGCAGTCCTACGTCGAGTGGCTGCGCTCCCCCGACGACGTGCTCCGCCTGACCGGCGAGGTGTTCGCCACCGCGCCGCAGGCGATGGCCCGCTCGGTGACCCTGCAGCAGACCGTCGAACTCGTCCGCACGGCGATCGCGGTGGCCGAGGACAACCTGCCGGGCCTCGCCGGGTCGACCGACGCGGACCTCGTGCGCGAGGAGCTGCTCCGGTTCAGCCGCGAGATCGCCTTCGCCGCCGCGCGCGTCTACGCCAGCGCGGCCGAGAATCGCGGGTCGTGGGACCGGCGGCTCGAGGCGCTGGTGATCGACAACCTGATCAGCGGGTCCGTCATCGGCGACCCGTTGCCGAGCCAGCTCGCGGCGCTCGGCTGGCACGAGGCCGGGCCGATCGCGGCGGTCGTCGGCAGCGCGCCGGACGGGCCGCCGGACCAGGCGCTGACCGAACTGCACGCGCTCACGCACCGGCTCGGTCTCGAGGCCATGGCGGGCGTGCACGCCGACCGGCTGGTGGTCGTGGTCGGCGGAATGAGCGAACCGCTCGAGGTCGCCGAACGGCTGCTGCCCGCATTCGGCGCCGGGCCCGTCGTGGTCGGCCCGCCGGCCAAGGATGTGTCGGCGGCCGGTGCGGTGACCCAGGCCGCGCTGAGCGGGCTGCGGGCCGTGCCGGCCTGGCCGGGCGCGCCGCGACCGGTCAGCGCCGACGCGCTGCTCCCTGAGCGCGCCCTCGCCGGAGACGCCGATGCGCGCAATCAACTCGTCGAGACGGTCTACAAGCCGCTGGTCGCCGCCGGTGACGTCCTGGTCGACACGGTCGCCGCGTTCCTGGACGCGGGCGGCGCGCTGGAGGCCAGCGCGCGGGCACTCTTCGTGCACGCGAACACGGTGCGTTACCGCCTGCGCCGGGTGGCCGAAGTGTGCGGAGAGGCCCCCACCGACGCCCGTGGCGCGTTGACCCTGCGGGTGGCGCTCGTGCTCGGCCGGTTGGAAACATTCAGTTAACCCGACAACATGTCTCGGCTACGGGCCGGTAATACGGCAGTGCCTTTTGTGTGATTCCTACAAAACCCGCCGGGCAACGCTGTCCGTGTCGCCCTCGCGAGTTGGGCCGCGCACCCGTCATTGTTGAGTGTGTGATCGCTGTCTTCGCCCCCGGCCAGGGCGCCCAGTCGCCGGGCATGCTCGCCCCGTGGCTCGAACTGCCGGGCGTCGCCGAGCAAGTGGCGCAGTTCAGTGCGGCCACCGGTCTCGATCTGGCCCGGCTCGGCACCACCGCCGACGCGGACGAGATCAAGGACACCGCAGTCACCCAGCCACTGCTCGTCACGCTCGGCGTCATCGCCGCGGGGCAGCTCCGCCTGGACAGCGGTGAGGATCGCGTCGTCGCCGGGCACAGCGTCGGCGAGCTGACCGCTGCCGCGGTGTCCGGCGCGCTGACCCCAACGGCCGCCGTCGCCTTCGCCGCACGGCGCGGCGCAGAGATGGCCGCCGCCTGCGCGCTGACCCCCACCGGCATGGCCGCTGTACTGGGCGGTGTCGCGGAGGCCGTCGTCGCGCGCATCGAGGAGGCCGGCCTGACTCCGGCGAACCGCAACGGCGCCGGCCAGATCGTGGCCGCCGGAGCGGTCGACGCCCTGGAGAAGCTCGCCGCCGAACCGCCCGACGGCGCCCGGGTACGCCCGCTCGCGGTCGCCGGCGCGTTCCACACGCACTACATGGCGCCCGCCGCCGAGGCGCTGGCCGGCTACGCGGCGGACCTGCCGATCGCCGACCCGCGGCCGATCCTGTTGTCGAACGCGGACGGCGCCGGCGTCGGCACCGGGCGGGACCTCATCGCCCGGCTTGTCCGGCAGGTCACCCTGCCGGTGCGCTGGGACCTCTGCCTGCGCACGTGTGCCGACCTGGGCGTGACCGCGGTCGTCGAGCTCGCGCCCGGCGGCGTGTTGGCCGGCATTGCCAAGCGCGAGCTGCCCGGCGCCGAGATCGTCGCGCTGAAGACCCCGGACGACCTCGTCCGGGCCCGCGCGTTGATCGACAGCCGCCCGCAGCACGGCCAGGGCGAGCACACCCCGGAGTTCCGGGTCGTCGTCACGCCGGCCAAGGGCGTGTTCACCCGCGCCGAGGCGATCGACGAGGGTCAGCAGGTCGCCCGCGGCACCCGACTCGGCACCGTCCGCACGAACCGCGACGAGCACCCGATCATCGCCGGGGAGGCAGGCGTGCTCACCGAATGGCTGCGCAGCGACGGCGACATCGTCGCCGCCGGCCTGCCGGTCGCGCGGCTGGCCAACGGGACGGACGGCTGAGATGCCGAAGCTGACGACGTCGCCCGGCGCACCGGCGACCCAGATCCGTGGCTTCGGCCACTACCGGCCGGCCAACGTGGTGACCAATGACGACCTCGTCGCGCGCGGCGTGGACACCACTGACGAGTGGATCCGCAGCCGGGTCGGCATCGCCGAACGCCGCTGGGCGGACCCGGACGAGACCGTCGTCGACATGGCCGAGCAGGCGGGCAGCAAGGCGCTCGCCGCGAGCGGTGTGTCCGCGGCGGAGGTCGACCTCGTCCTCGTCGCCACCTGCACCATGTCGACCCCGATCCCCGCGGCCGCGCCGAACCTTGCGCATCGGCTGGGCATCGACGCGCCGGGCGCCTACGACATCAGCTCGGGCTGCTCGGGCTTCGTGTACGGGATCAGCGCGGCGTCCGCGGCGGTGCTCACCGGCCAGGCCCGCAACGTCCTGGTCGTCGCCAGCGAGCGGTTCAGCGGCTGGCTGGACATGACCGACCGCAGCACCTGCGTCATCCTCGGCGACGGGGCCGGCGCGGCGGTCGTCGGGCCGGCGGAGGAGCCCGGCATCGGCCCGGTCGTCTGGGGCAGTGACGGCGCGATGTACGACACCGTCGCCATCGACGAGCAGAGCCGCTTCTTCCGCCAGGAGGGGCAGTCGGTCTACCGCTGGGCCACCGGCGAGATGGCGCCGATCGCGCTCGAGGCGTGCCGCCGGGCCGGCGTGGCACCCGAGGACATCGCGGCGTTCGTGCCGCATCAGGCGAACCTGCGCATCATCGACGCGCTCGCGCGGCGGATCGGCCTGCCGAACGCGATCATCGCCCGCGACATCGTCACGTCCGGAAACACGTCCGCGGCGACCATCCCGATCGCGCTGTCGCGGATG
>JAVHVB010000043.1:0-7185 GCA_032160775.1 Pseudonocardiales bacterium
CCTCGTCCGCGACGAACTGACCGTCCTCACGCAGCTGACGGGGGAGCCGAAACGTCCCTACGTCGTCGTGCTCGGCGGCTCGAAGGTGAGTGACAAGCTCGCAGTGATCGAGTCGCTGCTGCCGAAGGTCGACCGGCTGCTGGTCGGCGGCGGCATGTGCTTCACCTTCCTCGCCGCCCAGGGTCACGAGGTCGGCGACTCCCTGCTCGAGGCGGACCAGATCGCGAACTGCAAGCGGTTCCTGGAGGAGGCCGGCGACAAGATCGTCCTGCCCACCGACATCGTCGTGGCCAAGGACATCGCCGACGACGCCGAGATCGAGACCGTGCCGGCCGACCGGATTCCGGCGGGCACGAAGGGTCTGGACATCGGTCCGGAGTCGGTGGCGGCGTTCCGGACGGCCCTCGCGGACGCGCAGACGGTGTTCTGGAACGGCCCGATGGGCGTGTTCGAGGTGGCGCCGTTCGCGGCGGGCACCAAGGGCGTGGCCGAGGCGGTCGCCGGGGTCTCCGGACTGTCCGTCGTGGGCGGGGGCGACTCGGCAGCGGCGGTGCGCAAACTCGGCCTCGACGCGAACGCGTTCGGCCACATCTCCACGGGCGGCGGAGCGTCGCTGGAGTACCTAGAGGGCAAGGAGTTGCCGGGCGTTGCCGTTCTGGAAGAAGCCTGAGGTGGCCGACGTGCCGCCCGCTCCGTTGCCGCCCTCCGGGCGCCGCCCGCTGATCGCCGGCAACTGGAAGATGAACTACACCCACCTCGAGGCGATCGGCCTGACGCAGAAGCTCGCCTTCAGCCTGACGCCCGAGCAGTGCGCCGCCGTCGACGTGGTGCTGCTGCCGCCGTTCACCAGCATCCGCAGCGTGCAGACGCTGATCGACGGCGACACCGTGCCGCTCAAGTACGGCGCGCAGGATCTGTCGCCGCACGACTCCGGCGCCTACACCGGCGATGTGTCCGGGCCGATGCTCGCCAAGCTCGGCTGCAGCTACGTGGTCGTGGGCCACTCCGAGCGGCGCGAGTACCACCGCGAGGACGACGCCGTGGTCAACGGCAAGCTCGTGGCGGCGTTCCGGAACGGCATCACGCCGATCCTGTGCGTCGGGGAGCCGCTCGAGGTCCGCGAGGCGAACGAGCACCTCGATCACTGCACCCGCCAGCTGGACGCCGCGCTCGACGGGTTGCCCGCCGACCAGGTCGAGTCGATCGTCATCGCCTACGAACCGGTCTGGGCGATCGGCACCGGCAAGGTCGCCACGCCCGACGACGCGCAGGAAGTGTGCGCGTCGATCCGCGCCCGGCTCGGGAAGCTGTACGCGGCCGAGGTGGCGCGCGGCGTCCGGGTGCTTTACGGCGGATCGGTGAAGGCGTCGAACGCCGGGGAGATACTCGCGCAGCCGGACATCGACGGTGCGCTCGTCGGCGGCGCGAGCCTCGACCCGGAGGAGTTCACCGCGATCTGCGTGGCCGCGACGGCGCCAGCACCGGCGAATTGAGCCGCTGCACGCGCGCGTCATGTTCGCCAGGTAACCTGATGCCGCACCGTTACCGCTCCCGACGAATCTACTGAGGCCACCCGACCCATGATCCTGACGCTTTCGATCGTGATGATCATCGCGAGCCTGTTGCTCATCGTCCTGGTGCTGCTGCACCGGGGTAAGGGTGGCGGCCTGTCGTCGATGCTCGGTGGATCGTTCTACTCCAGCCTGTCCGGCTCTTCGGTCGTTGAGCGCAACCTCGACCGGCTGACCGTCATCGCCGGAGCGGTGTGGGCGATCAGCATCGTCGGGCTGGCCTTGCTCTACAAGAACCAGTAAGCAACCAGTGACCTGAGCCGGTCGGGTTACCTAGAAGGGGACACACACGTGGCAGGTGGTAGTGCCATCCGCGGCAGCCGGGTCGGGGCCGGGCCGATGGGTGAGAACGAGCGCGGCGAGTCCGCCCCGCGGCAGTTCGTGTCGTTCTTCTGCGCCAACGGGCACGAGGTGCGGCCGGCGTTCGCGCTGGAGGCGGCGCTGCCCGACACGTGGGACTGCCCGCGCTGCGGCTACCCCGCCGGCCGGCAGTCCGAGGCGCCGCCCAGCGCTCCACGCAACGAGCCGTACAAGACGCACCTCGCCTACGTGAAGGAGCGCCGTTCGGACGAGGACGGCGCGGCGATCCTCGAAGAGGCGATGGCCCGCCTGCGCGCCCGCCGCGGCGAGAGCTAGTCCGCCTGCCCGGGCGGCAGGTGGCTCGCGGCGTCCTCGTCGAGGAGCCAGAGGGTGTGGTCGCGACCGCGCGGGCCGGCGGAGGGGACCTCTTCGCGCGGCGCGCCGCTCAGCGCGCGCGCCACGGCGTCCGCCTTGCCCGATCCGGACGCGACGAACCAGATCTCCTTGGCCGCGTCCAGCGTCGGGAAGGTGAGCGAGATCCGGTCCGGCGGCGGCTTCGGCGAGTCGTGCACCGCTATCACCGAGGTGTCCAGCACCCGGGTCCCCGGGTGGCCGGGGAACAGCGAGGCGCAGTGGCCGTCCGGCCCCACGCCCAGCAGCACCACGTCGAAGGCCGGCACAGCGCCGTCGGCTCCGCCGTCGACCGCGCGGGCGAGTTCCGCGGCGTAGGAGTCGGCCGCGGATTCGACGTCGTCGCCGAAGCCGGCATCGGCCGCCGGCATTCGGTGCAGCTTCGCCGGGTCGACGTCGACCCGGTCGAACAGCAGCCGCATCGCGGGCCGGTCGTTGCGCTCGTCCGAATCGGCCGGGACGTAGCGCTCATCTCCCCACCACACGTGCACCTGCCGCCAGGGGACCTCGGTCCCGCGCGCGCCGAGTGCCTCGAGCAGGCGCTCGAGGATCCCGCCGCCGGTGACGACGAGGTGCGCCGGGCCGTTCGTGTCGACGGCGGCGGCCAGTGCCGAGATCACCCGGTCGGCGGTGCGCTCGACCAGCTCCTCGGCGGAGTGATGGACGACGGCTTCCGGCTCGCTCACGCGCTGTTCTGCTCCGCCACCGCCGGGTCGTGCCAGATGTGCGTGCGCCCGCCGGGCCGGTCCTCCAGCCCGTCGATCCCGCTCACCTGGGACAGCGCCTCGGCGTAGATGTGATCGTGATCCAGCCGGCGCAGCTCTTCGGCCAGCAGCTCGCCGGGCGAGCGTTCGGCGAACGGCATGTACGAGTCCTGCTGGCCCTGGCGGCGCAGCACGAGGTTGCCGCCCTCGAGCGTCGCGTGGGTGATCTTGCCGTTCTCGAACGTGACGTCGACACCGTGGATCGGCTCGTCGTCGGTGCCGTCGGGCTCGGCGTCGATGCCCAGCCGGGACGAAAGCCAGCCGGCGAGCAGCCGCGCGGACGGCTCCTTGCGGCCGCCGTGCACCACGGCCGAGACCGCCGGGTGCCGGCCGCCGTCGAACGCCGACGCCAGGGCGACCCGCCACGGGGTCAGCCGGGTCCACGCGAGGTCGGTGTCACCGGGCGCGAAGTCGTCGGCGCGCTGGTGCAGGGCCCGTTCGGCGTTGGTGGCCCGCAGCACGTCGGTGATCCGCCGTTCGGCGAAGACTCCGAGCGGGTCGTACGCGATCTTCTCCGGCGGCTCGCCGTGCCACCACGTGACGACCGGGACGTCCGGCGCGAGCAGCGGCAGGGTCACCGACTCGGCGTGCAGCGCCAGCCGGCCGTACATCCGCAGCACCACCGACTCGCCCGGCCCCAGTCGGCCGCCGATCGTGACCTCCGCGTCCAACCGGGGGACCGGCGCGTCGATCTGCCGGCGGACGACGACGAGCATCCGCATCGGGTGCCGGCTCGCGGCGACGGTGGCCGCTTCCTCGGCCTCTTCGACGTCCTTCTGGTCGACGACGACGACGAGCGTGAGCGCGATGCCACTGGTGACGGCGCCGCCGGTGCGGCGCTCGGCGGCGAGCGCCTTGACGACCGCGGTGCCCGTGGTGTCCCAGAGGGTAGTCATGGCCTTCTCCACTGCCGGCCGTCGTGGGCCAGCATCTCGTCGGCTTCCTTCGGGCCCCACTCACCGGCCCGGTAGAAGCACGGCTCGCTGTCGCCCCAGAACTCCTCGAGGGGGTCGATGACCCGCCACGACGCCTCGACCTCTTCGCTCTTCGGGAACAGGGTCGCATCGCCGACGAGCACGTCCAGGATGAGTCGCTCGTAGGCCTCCGGCGATGATTCGGTGAACGCCTCGCCGTAGAGGAAGTCCATAGCGACGTCGCGGACCTCCATCGAGCTGCCCGGCACCTTGGAACCGAACTTCAGCGTGACCCCCTCGTCCGGTTGCACCCGCAGCACGAGCTGGTTGTTGCCCAGTTCCTGGGTGTCGGTCTTGCTGAACGGCAGGTGCGGCGCCTTCTTGTAGACGACCGCGATCTCGGTGACGCGTTTGGGCAGCCGCTTGCCGGTGCGCAGGTAGAACGGCACGCCGGCCCAGCGCCGCGTCTCGACGCCCAGCCGCAGCGCGACGTAGGTCTCGGTGTTCGAGTCCTCGGGGATGCCGTCCTCCTCACGGAAGGCGACCGCCCGCTCACCGGCCAGCCAGCCCTGGTCGTACTGCCCGCGGACGGCGTACCTGCCCAGGTCGGGCGGCAGCGAGATGGCCCGCAGTGCCTTGAGCTTCTCGATGCGCACGGCCTCCGGTGCGAACTCGACCGGCTCCTCCATCGCGGTGAGCGCGAGCAGTTGGAGCAGGTGGTTCTGCATGACGTCGCGCGCCGCGCCGGTGGCCTGGTAGAACGCCGCCCGGCCGCCGATGCCGACGTCCTCGGCCATGGTGATCTGGACCGAGTCGACGTAGTTGCCGTTCCACACCGGTTCGAACCACAGGTTCGCGAAGCGCAGGGCAAGCAGGTTCTGGACGGTCTCCTTGCCCAGGTAGTGGTCGATCCGGTAGACGTCCTGCGGCGGGAAGACGCTGTCGACGAGAGTGTTCAGGTCGAGCGCGCTCTCCAGGTCGTGGCCGAAGGGCTTCTCCACGACAACCCGTCGCCAGCCGCCCGCCTTCCGCGCGCTCGACAGCCCGGTGCGCTTCATCTGCTTGAGCACGTCCGGGAACAGCGACGGCGGGATGGACAGGTAGAAGGCCGCGTTGCCGCGGATGCCGTGCGACTCCTGGACCGCCTTGAGTTCCTTGACCAGCGTGTCGAAGGCAGCGTCGTCGTCGAAGGTCCCCTCGACGAATTTTGTGTTGGCCGCGAGCCGGCGCCACACCTCTTCGTTCCAGCTGGTCCGGGCGCCATCCTTGGCGCACTTGCGGGCGAGGCTCTCGAAGCTGCCGCCGTCCGGCCAGTCGGCGCGGGAGAACCCGACGACCGCGAAGTCGGTGGGCAGCAGGCCGCGGTTGGCGAGGTCGTAGACGGCCGGGATCAGCTTCTTGCGTGACAGATCCCCGCCGATGCCGAAGATGACGAGCACGCACGGCTCCGGCACGCGGGGCAGGCGCCGGTCCGACGGATCGCGCAGCGGATTGGCGCCCTCTGCGCCGTACTCGCTGTGCTTCGGTGCGGTGGCGGCCGGCGTGGGTGCCACCTCGGTGGCTGGACCGGGACCGGACGTCTCGGCAGCCGCTTCCTCCGTGGCCTCGCTCACCGGCGCGATCTCATTTGCCGCTCGCCTCGAGCTGACTTCGCACGCTGTCGGCCAGTTGGGCGTAGGAGTCCTCGAACTTCTGCACGCCCTCGGCCTCGAGCACCTCGATCACGTCGTCGTACTCGATGCCGAGCGCAGCGAGGTCGTCGATGACCTTGCGCGCATCGTCATAGGTGCCGGCGATGGTGTTACCGCGGATCGCGCCGTGGTCGGCGACCGCGTCGAGGGTTGCCTCAGGCATCGTGTTGACGGTGTCCGGCGCGACGAGTTCGACCACGTACATCGTGTCGTCGTAGGCCGGGTCCTTGACGCCGGTCGAGGCCCACAACGGCCGCTGCACGTGCGCGCCAGCCTCGGCGAGTGCCTTCCAGCGGTCGGAGGCGATCACCTTCTCGTACCGCTCGTACGCGAGCCGGGCGTTGGCGATCGCCGCCTTGCCGCGCAGCGCCTTGGCCTCCTCGGTGCCGAGCTTGTCCAGCCGCTTGTCCACCTCGGTGTCCACCCGGGAGACGAAGAACGAGGCGACGGAGCGGATGGTGGACAGGTCGATGCCGTTGTCCTTGGCCTGCTCGAGGCCGCTCAGGTAGGCCTCCATCACTTGCTCGTAGCGGTCGAGGCCGAAGATCAGGGTGACGTTGACGTTGATCCCCTCGGCGGTGGCCGCGGTGATCGACGACAGTCCCTCCTCCATGGCCGGGATCTTGATCATGACGTTGGGCCGGTCGACCAGCCACCACAGACCCTTGGCCTCGGCGGTCGTCCGCTCGGTGTCGTGCGCCATCCGCGGGTCGACCTCGATCGACACCCGGCCGTCCTGCCCACCCGTGCGGTCGAACACCGGCCGCAGCACGTCGCACGCCCAGCGGATGTCGAAGGCCATGAGGTAGCGGATCGCGCCGTCGAGCGCGATGTCGCGCGTCTTGAGATCGTCTACCTGGTCGTCGTAGGCGTCGCCCTTGTCCAGCGCCTTCTGGAAGATCGTCGGGTTGCTGGTCACGCCGACGACGTGCTTGTGGTCGACGAGGTCCTGCAGGTTGCCGGTGCGGAGGCGCTCGCGACTGATGTCGTCCAGCCAGATCGAAACGCCTTCGTCGGAGAGCTTGGCGAGTGGGTCAGTCATCAGATTCGGTCCCTCTCTCAGTTACCGGTTGTGGTGCCGCGGATCCGGCCGGCCCGCTCCAGCGCCGCGCGGGCGGCCGCGACGACTCGGTCGGGCGTGAAGCCGAACTGCTCGAAGACCACCGAGCCCTCGGCACTTGCGCCGAAGTGGTCGATGGCCACGATCTCGCCGGAGTCGCCGACGATCTCTCGCCAGCCCTGTGGAACAGCCGCCTCGATGCTGACCCGCGCTTTGATCTCAGGCGGCAGCACCTGCTGCCGGTACGCCTCGGGCTGCGCGGCGAACCACTCGACGCACGGCATCGACACGACCCGGACGGACGTTCCGTCGGCCTCGAGCGTCTCGCGCGCCTGCAGGGCGAGCGACACCTCCGACCCGGTCGCGACGAGGATCACTTCGGGCAACCCGGCGGAGCCCTCTTCGAGGATGTAGCCGCCCTTGACGGCGTCCTGGACCTTGACCGGATCGAGCACCGGCAGGTTCTGTCGAGAC
>JAVHVB010000044.1:0-3381 GCA_032160775.1 Pseudonocardiales bacterium
GAGGTCGACAGCTACCCGCCGGACGTGAACGACGACGGCGCGGTCAACCAGGCCGACCTCGACGAGATCGCGCGCTGGGTCGGCATGGGTACCGGCGTCCCGCAGGCTCGGGTCGACTACACGGGCATCGGCCCGTTCAGCTACCAACAGCAGGCCGCGCTCTGGCGGCGCTATGACCTGACCGGGGACGGTCTGGTGACCGCGGCCGACGTGTCATGGGTACGGGCCGAGGTCGGCCGGTCGGTACCCGACCCGGTCGACGTGCTTGCCCCGGCGGTGGGCTTCGACCGGTCCGCCGGGACGTCCTTCCCGCGCCGAACCGGCGTCTGGCTCGGCGCGTACGCACAGGACAACCGGTCGTTGACCTCGATCCGGTTCGCCGTCAACGGGAGCACGCTCACCCAGCAATGCACCACCCCGAACAGCGAGGCGGCGGACCCGACGCAGTACCGCAACCCGGCGACCGCGCAGTACCAATGTGTCTGGACGACGCCGGGCAAGGCGGCGACGGTAACCCTTACCATCACCGCGACCGATGCGGCGGGCAACTCCACGACCGACACCGTGAAGCTGAGCGTGACGTGACACGGCTGACAACCTTCTTGCGACGCCTGGCGTTTAGGAGGGTGTGACGCTCGAGCGGCTGGGTCCGGACTTCGACGATTTCGTCCGCGAAGCCTCGACTCCGCTGCTGCGCACGGCGTACCTGTTGACCGGCGACCACGGCCACGCCGAGGACCTGTTGCAGACCGCGCTGCTGCGCACGGCCCGGCGCTGGCGCACGGCCAGCGCCTCGCCCGAGGCGTACGCGCGGCGGGTCGTGGCCAACCTGGCGAAGGACCGCTGGCGGGACCGCAGCCGCCGGCCGGTGGAGACCGGAAAGGGCCCGGAACCCGGGCACGACGGTTCCACCGGCCAGGTCACGCTGCGGCACACCCTGCTGCCCGCCGTCCTCCGGCTACCGACGGGCCAGCGCGCAGTGCTCGTGCTGCGCTATTTCGAGGACCTGACTATCGAGGAGACCGCCGCCGTCCTCGATTGCAGCGTCGGCACGGTGAAGTCGCAGACCCACCGTGCGCTGACCCGGCTGCGCCAACTGATCGGCGACGACGTACTTCCGACCAAGGAGATCGATCATGCTCACTGACGAGGACCTGACCAGCGAGTTGAAGCTGGCTTTCGGGGACGCGACCCGCGACATCGAGCCCAGTCCGGGCCTCGGCGCCACAGTGCACCGCCGGCATCGAGCCGCCCGACGGCGAAGCACGGCCCTGCAGGTTGCGGTTCCGGTCGCGGCGCTGTGCGCGGGCGGCGTGGCGGTCGTGGCAGGGGGCTCTTCGACCAGTTCGACTCCGGCGCCGCACGGGGCGGCTTCGCACCTGACAACCTCCGGGCCGTCCGGATCCCGGTCGACCATCGCGACCGTCGCGTATCTGCTGACGGTGCCCTCCGACGGTGGTGCCGCCTCGTTCGCCTGCCTGAACTCGGCGGCGGTGCAGGTGTCACTCGGCGATGAGACCTGGTACGTGGCGGGTGTTCACGACTGCAAGACGATGGTGATCGACAGCGACGCGTCGCTCCCGGCCGACGCGCACCCGATCGACTTTCCCGGCGTGCCGGGCCTGTACGGACGGACCGATCCCGAGACGAGTTCGCGCACCATCTACTCGCGGAACCCGGACGGCAGCTGGTCGGGGGTCACGGTCGCCGCGGACACCTCGGACGAATCGCTGAGCGGGTACTACACGCCGAGCAACTAACCCCTGGTGACACTATGGCGAGGTGTTGTTCACGTCGCCGGAGCAGGTCGCCAGCGAACTGGCGCGGGTGCGCTATCTCACCGACCGGGCGACGGCCACGACCGTCTTCGTCGCCGCCAAACTCGAGAAGCCGTTGCTGGTCGAGGGCCCGGCCGGCGTCGGCAAGACGCAGCTGGCCAAGGCGGTCGCCGAGGCGACCGGGGCCGAGCTGATCCGGCTGCAGTGCTACGAGGGCCTGGACGAGGCGCGCGCGCTGTACGAGTGGAACTACAAGAAGCAGCTGCTGCGGATTCAAGCCGCCGGAAGCGATGCAGCGTGGGAGGAGACCCACGACGACATCTTCACCGACGAGTTCCTGCTCACCCGGCCGCTGCTCACCGCGATCCGCCGGGACGGGCCGACCGTCCTGCTCATCGACGAGGCGGACAAGACTGACGTCGAGGTCGAGGCGTTGCTGCTGGAAGTGCTCTCGGACTTCCAGGTGACGATCCCGGAGCTCGGCACGGTCGTCGCGACCCGGCGACCGTTCGTCGTGGTGACCTCGAACGCGACCCGCGAACTGTCCGAGGCGCTCAAGCGGCGCTGCCTCTACCTGCACCTCGACTACCCGACGCCGGAGCGGGAACGCGATATCGTGCTGTCGCAGGTGCCGGAGATCGAGCCGGATCTCGCCGACCAACTGGTGCGCACGGCGGCCACGCTGCGCACCCTGGAGTTGAAGAAGGCGCCCAGCGTCGCGGAGACCATCGACTGGGCGCGCACCCTGCTCTCGCTCGGGATCGGCAATCTCGACGAGGACGCGATCGCCGCGACCCTCGGCGTCGTCCTCAAGCACCACTCCGACCACGGCCGGGCGGCGAAGGAGCTCGGCCTGCCCGGCCCCGGCTGAGCATGTCGCTTCTCGACCGGCACATCGGCTTCCTCGATGCGCTGCGCCGAGCCGGCCTGACCGTCTCGGTGGCCGAGGGGATCGACGCCGTCGAGTCGATGCGCGCCGTCGAACTGCTCGATCGCGAACAGCTGCGCGCTGCGCTGGCCGCCTCGCTCGTCAAGCGGCATCAGCACCGGCCGGCCTTCGACAGCGTGTTCGACATCTTCTACCCGGCTGTCACGGGCAGCTCGATCGCGGCACCGAGCGACACCGCGCCGCCGGAGCGCGATCCGGAGGCGGCACACCGCGGCCCGCTGGAGGATCCGCTGCGAGACCGGATCCGCGCCGATCTGGCGGCGTACCTGCGCGACGGCGACGAGCGGCTGCTCGACGCCGTCGCCCGGGAGGCGGTCAGCGCGTTCGGCGGCGTGCCTGGCCGGCTGCCCGGCCAGGGGTCATGGTCCCGGCTCGCGGTGCTCGACCGGATCTCGGCGCAGACGCTGATGGCCGGGTTACTCGAACAGTTCCTCGCCGGCGTCGAACGAGGCGGGCTTGCCGAGCGGCGCGCCCGGACAACCATCAACGACCGGATCGCCCGCTTCGAACGCCGCGTCGACGCGGACGTCCGGCGGCGGCTGGCCGAGCAGTCCGGACCCGAGCACGTGGCCCGCACCTCGGTGCGGCCGACGATCGAGCGGGTCAACTTCCTCGGCGCCACCCGGGCCGACCTGGCCGCGTTGCGCCGCGAGA
>JAVHVB010000045.1:0-5597 GCA_032160775.1 Pseudonocardiales bacterium
GTCCATCGCGCTAGTTCACCCCATCGGGAATCGTCGTGTCACGGATCATCAGAAACAACGTCCCAGAAGTTGAGCGTGTTCCGCTCAACCTCAGATTTCTCGCCGGTCGAATCGGGAGCTTCCGCCCATCCCGGGCGGGCTGACGGCTCGCATGCCGCGTGCCGGGTGCGAGCGGCGGGACCGCGTCTCTACGATCCGGTTCGTGGGGCGTACGGGGAACATCGCCTTGGCGATGCTGGCGGTGGCCGAGATCGGCGCGGCCGTCTACGTCGTCCGCGACAACGACTCGTCTCCCATTGCCGCCGCCGCGCCCCGCTCGACCCCGCCGGTGACCACCACACCCACGTCCACGTCGCCGTTGTCGTCGTCGTCGCCCACCCTCGGCGTCGACGGCTCGAGCACCTCGGCGCCGGCCGCCGGCCCGCTGATCGCGTTCCTCGGCGACGACTGGACGCGCGGCACCGGCGCCGCCCGCAAGGCGCTGCGATTCAGCACGCTGGTGTGCGGCCGACTCGGCGCACAGGAGCTGAACTTCGGCGTGGACGGCACCGGCTACGCGAAACCGGGTGCGGACGGCGGGCCGTACGCCACCCGCGTCGCGCAGGTCGTCGCCGCCCACCCGTCGGTCGTCGTGGTCAGCGGCGGACGCAACGACAGCAACGACAGCCCGGCGACCGCCGCCGAGGCGGCGCGGCAGCTGTTCGCCCGGCTGCACGCGAAGCTGCCCGATGCGGTGCTCATCGCGATCGCGCCGTTCTGGGGCGACAGCGATCTGCCCCCGGAGATGATCGCGCTGGGCGCCGCGATCAAGAACGGCGTGACCGCGGCAGGCGGCACCTACCTCGACATCCCCGACCCGGTTCATGGGCACCCCGACTTCATGGCCGACGCCGCTGACCCGAACAACCAGGGCTACGCCGCGATCGCCGCTGCCGTCGCCACGCAGCTCGAACCGCTGCTCCCGCCCGGCTGAGCGTCAACGGCGGCGCTGTGGCTTCCACACCACCAGCGCGGTCGTCGGAACACGGCGCGCAGCAAGCTCGGCGTGCGCGTGGTCGAGTTCAGCCGCCAGTTCGGCGACCTTGGCCCGCAGCGCGTCGACGTGCGACTCGAGTTCGATGATCCGCTTGATCCCCGCGAGGTTGACCCCCTCGATCTGGGACAGCCGCTGCACCTCACGCAGCAGAGCGACATCGCGAGCGGAGTAGCGACGTCCGCCGCCACCGGTGCGCCCCGGCGTCACCAGCCCGAGCCGGTCGTACTGCCGCAGCGTCTGCGCGTGCATGCCGGCGAGCTGCGCGGCCACCGAGATGACGAATACCGGCGCATCCTCGGGGACGTCGTTCGGGCGATTGGGCATGCGCTACCCCTCTCCCAGCGCCGCGGTGATGTCTGGTCGCGGATCGTCGCGCTGCACCGCGGCGAACGCTTCGAGCGCGTCGCGGGCCGCCCCGTCCACGTGGGCGGGAACCGCGACCTCGACCGTGACGAGCAGGTCGCCGGCACCGCCGCGCTTGGCGACACCCCGGCCGCGCACCCGCAACGTGCGGCCCGACGGGGTACCGGGCGCGATCTTGAGCGCGACCGAGCCGTCCAGGGTCGGCACGCGCAGCGTGGTGCCGAGCGCGGCCTCCTGGAAGCTGATCGGGACGGTCAGCGTGAGGTCGTCCCCGGACCGGCCGAACAGCTTGTGCGGCTCGACGTGCACGGTGACGTAGAGGTCACCCGAGGGCGCGCCGCGGGTGCCGGGCGTGCCCTTGCCGGCCAGCCGCACCCGCGCGCCGTCGCGCACCCCGGCCGGGATGCGAACGTTGATGGTGCGGGTCTGGGTGGTGGCGCCGCTGCCGTGACAGTCGGGGCACGGGTCGTCGATGAGCTGACCGCTGCCGCGGCACTCGACACACGGCTCGCTGAATCCGAACGCGCCCTGGTTGCGGCTGACGAAGCCGCTGCCGCCGCAGTTCGGGCAGCGGCGCGGCGCGGTCCCCGGCCGCGAGCCGAGTCCGTTGCAGGTCTTGCAGGTCGCCGGGCCGGACAGCCGCAGCGGCATCGTGACACCACGGACGGCATCCTCGAAACCGAGCCCCACCTCGGCGCTCGTGTCCTGGCCGCGCGTCGGCCCGGCTGACTGGGGGCCGGCGCGTCCGGACCCGGAACCGAACAGCCCGTCGAACAGGTCGTTGACGTTGCCGCTCGACCCGCTGAACAGGTCGGACATGTTGAAGTTGACGTTCGTGCGCCGCTGGCCGGCGCCGGCGCCGGCGCCGAAACCGCCGAAACCGCCGCCGCCGAACAGGCTGCGGGCCTCGTCGTACTCCTTGCGCTTCGTCGGGTCGGACAGAACGTCGTAGGCCTCGGAGACCTCCTTGAACCGCGCCTCGGCCTTCGCGTCACCGGGATTCTTGTCCGGGTGCAGTTCGCGCGCGAGCTTGCGGTACGTCTTCTTGATGTCGGCCGGTGGCGCTTCCTTGGTGACGCCCAGCGCCTTGTAGTAGTCCTTCTCGATGTAGTCCTTGGTACTCACCGCCTGACGTCACCTCCTGTCCCGTCTGTCGTCTGGCGTTGATCAACAGGGTCGAATCGCGGCTATGGCGCGCATTCAGCCCTGTTGATCAGCTGGTTCTGCTGGTTCTTCCGGTGTGGCCGGTGTGGCCTGCTCGTCGCCGCGGTCGAGGGGGTGGTCGCCGAGGCCGGGGGGTGCGAGCGGGTCGGTCACGCCGACCATGGCGGGACGGAGCAACCGCTCAGCGTGCCGGTAGCCCTTGCGCAGCACGGTCGTGCACGTCGGCTCGGCGACGTCGTCGCTCTCGGCGTGCATGACCGCCTCGTGCACTGCGGGATCGAAAGGATCGCCGACCTCGCCGAACGGTTCGAGGCCGAGCTTGGTGAACACGGTTTCGAGATGATCGGCCACTGCCTTCAGGGCACCGGTCAGGTCGCCGTGCTCGCGCGCCCGGTCGATGTCGTCGAGCACCGGTAGCAGTTCGGCCAAGGTCCGGCCGACCGCGATCTCGCCGGCCGCCAACCGGTCACGGTCGGCCCGCTTGCGGTAGTTGGCGTACTCGGCCTGCACGCGTTGCAGATCGCGGGTGCGCTCCTCCAGGAGCACGGCCTCGGCCGCCGGCGGCTCGCCCGCCTCACTCGCCTGGCCCGTCTCGCTCGCCGGGGACCCGGGAACCGGCGGGGGCTTCCGGGCCTCGCCGGTCACCGGGTCGATCTTCCGGTTGTCCCGGATGACGACGCGCTCCTGCTCCTCCGGACGGGCCTCGTCCGACGGATTCACGCCTCCTCCTTCGTCATCGGCGCCAAAGGTCCGGCGCCAAATGGTGACTCCGCAAGCGTCGTCACTTGTCCTCAGCCTCCGGGCCCTCGTCGACGACCTCGGCATCGACGACACCGTCGTCGGTGGTGTCCTTCGTGAAGTCCGGGCCGGAAGCGCCGGCGCCCTCTGCGGCGCCCTCGTTCGCGGCTTGGGCCGCCGCGTACATCGCGCCGCCGGCTTCCGAGGCCACCTTCGACACCTTGTCCTGCGCCGCCTTGATGGCGTCGGTGTCGGTGCCCTCGAGCGCCTTCTTCAGCTCGTCCACCGCGGCCTGCAACTCGCCGCGCTTGTCCTCGGGCAGCTGCTCGCCGTTCTCGGCGAGGAACTTCTCGGTGGTGAACTGCAGCGACTCGCCGGTGTTGCGGATCTCCGCGTCTTCGCGCCGCTTGCGGTCCTCCTCGGCGTGCGACTCGGCGTCCTTCATCATCCGGTCGATCTCGTCCTTCGAGAGGCCCGAGCCGCCGGTGATCGTCATGCCCTGTTCCTTGTTGGTCGCCAGGTCCTTCGCGCCGACGTGCACGATGCCGTTCGCGTCGATGTCGAAGGTGACCTCGATCTGCGGGACGCCGCGCGGTGCCGGCGGCAGACCGGTCAGCTCGAACATGCCGAGCTTCTTGTTGTAGGCGGCGATGTCCCGCTCCCCCTGATAGACCTGGATCTGGACGCTGCTCTGGTTGTCGTCGGCGGTCGTGAAGATCTCCGAGCGCTTGGTCGGGATCGTCGTGTTCCGCTCGATCAGCTTGGTCATGATGCCGCCCTTGGTCTCGATGCCCAGCGAGAGCGGCGTGACATCGAGCAGCAGAACGTCCTTGACCTCACCCTTCAGGACGCCGGCCTGCAGCGCGGCGCCGACGGCGACGACCTCGTCCGGGTTCACGCCCTTGTTCGGCTCCTTGCCGCCGAGCAGCTCCTTGACGAGCTCGGTGACGGCCGGCATCCGGGTCGAGCCGCCGACCAGTACGACGTGGTCGATCTCGCTGACCTTCATCCCGCCGTCCTTGATGACGTTCTGGAACGGCGCCTTCGTCCGCTCCAGCAGGTCGGCGGTGATCTTCTGGAACTCGGCACGCGACAGGGACTCGTCCAGGAACAGCGGATTCTTCTCCGCGTCCTGGGTGATGTAGGGCAGGTTGATGCTCGTCTGCTGGTTCGAGCTGAGCTCGATCTTGGCGCGCTCGGCGGCCTCGCGCAGGCGCTGCATCGCCATCTTGTCCTTGCCGAGGTCGATGCCGTGCGCGGCCTTGAACTTGTCGACCAGCCAGTCGATGACGCGCTGGTCCCAGTCGTCGCCACCGAGGTGGTTGTCGCCGCTTGTGGCCTTGACCTCGATGATCCCCTCGCCGATCTCGAGCAGGGACACGTCGAAGGTGCCGCCGCCGAGGTCGAATACCAGGATCGTCTGGTCGTGCTCACCCTTGTCCAGCCCGTACGCGAGCGCGGCCGCGGTGGGCTCGTTGATGATGCGCAGGACGTTCAGGCCGGCGACCTGGCCGGCTTCCTTCGTCGCCTGCCGCTGCGAGTCGTTGAAGTACGCCGGCACGGTGATGACTGCGTCGGTGACGGGCTCGCCGAGGTAGGCCTCGGCGTCGCGCTTGAGCTTCTGCAGCACTCGCGCGCTGATCTCCTGCGGCGTGTAGCTCTTGCCGTCGATGTCGACCTTCCACGACGGGTCGCCCATGTGCCGTTTCACCGACCGGATGGTCCGGTCGACGTTGGTGACTGCCTGGCGCTTCGCCACCTCGCCGACGAGCACCTCGCCGTTCTTGGCGAAGGCGACGACGCTGGGCGTGGTGCGCGAGCCCTCTGAGTTCGCGATGACCTCCGGCTCGCCGCCGGAAAGGACCGAGACGACGGAGTTGGTGGTGCCGAGGTCGATGCCGACCGCTCGTGCCATGGGTGGTGCTCCTTCGATTGTTCAGTGCTCAGGGCCTGAAATGGATCAGTTGGCTTGCCCGCGATAGTGCTCCGCGGTGCGAGCCCATGTCAAAATAACTGAGCCCAGGACGCTCAACTTCCCCAACGAGGAGTGACCTGCGTCACACGTCCGTTCGGAGACAGGTGTTCAGCGGAGCAGGCCGCTGAGGCTGCCGCGCAGCACGTAGACCCCCGGTGCATCGGCGGTGAGCAACGTCCAGCCGGTGCCGTCGTCGACCAGCCGCGCTCGATCGAACGGGGTCGCGTCGACCCAGCCCGCACCGGCCGCAGAGCGCTTTTGGAGCGCGGCGAGCAGGAACCTCGACCAGCGCACGCGCACCGCGAGGGTGCACGCGCAGGG
>JAVHVB010000046.1:0-8802 GCA_032160775.1 Pseudonocardiales bacterium
CATCGACGCCGCGGTCGCCGGAAGCCCTTACTTCCAGACCAAGCTGTCCATGTCCGCCGAGCACATGGTGATGACCGCCGCGATCCTCACCAGCGGCATCGTCGCCAACAAGATGATCACTGGCTGATCCCGCTCGCTGACCGGCCGGGCTCCCGCAGGCCCGGCCGGTCAGTGTTTTCCACGCTCCGCTGATCCGTAGGAGACGACATGAGCACCACCTCCGACTTCCTGCTCGTCCGGCAACACTCGCCCGCCCGGTGGCTGCTCGGCGCTGCCGCGGCCGTCGCGGCCGTTGCCCACCTCCCTGTCATCGAGGAACACCTGGCCGAAGCGCCGTACATGGGCGTGCTGTTCATCGTGCTCACCGCCGCGTGTTTCGCTCTGGCTCTCGCCGCGCTCGTGTTCGACAGCCCGGCCGTGTACATGGCGTCCGCGGTGACCTGCTCCCTGGCGATCATCGGCTACGCCGCGACCCGGCTCGTCGCGTTCCCGATGCTCGCCGACGATGTAGGGAACTGGTTCGAACCCCTCGGTGTCGTCTCGGTCGTGTCCGAGGCTGTCGTCGTCGCCGCAGCCGTGCTCGGCCTGCGGCGCCGCGTCGATGCTCCGCGCCGGAGCGGCGCCCGGCACTCGCTCGTCGCGGCCGGATCGTGAACCAGAGCGCCGTCCGGCTCGGGCTGCGCACGCTGCTCACCCTGATCGCGGCCGGTGGGCTCGCCTACGACGCGTACGCGCACTTCGATCTCGCGGCCACGTACGACGTGATCAAGACCAGCACCCTCAGCCAGGGCGACCTGTTCCGCGCCGAGGGGGTGGCCGCGATCGCGGCCGCAGCGGCAGTCGTCTTGCGGCCGCGCCGCTACACCGCACTTCTCGCGCTCGCGGTCGCCGCGTCCGCGCTCGGCGCGGTACTGCTCTACCGTTACAACAACGTCGGCGCGATCGGCCCGATCCCGTCGATGTACGAGCCGGCCTGGTATCCGGAGAAGACGCAGTCGGCCTGGGCCGAGGGCATCGCCGCGGCCGCGTCGATCGCCTTGTTCGCGGTCGTCCACCTCGATCGGCGGCACCGCGTCGCCGACGACGCGACCGGATCGCCGCCGTCAGACGAAAGCGCCGCTACGCTCGCCAGGTGATCGCCCGGGCGTGGCACGCGCTCACCGCACTCCTCGTCCTCGCCGCTCTCGTGATCCAGGTGAAGATCGCGATCGACGCCCCCGGCCTCCCGTCCGGACACGCCGTCGGCACGCTTTCCGGAACGGTGGCCGAAGGCCGGCTGGTGCGGGTGGCGAGCTTCTTCACCATTCAAAGCAACATCCTCGTCGGCGTGGCGACGGCGCAGCTGGCTCGACGACCGGACCGTGATGGTGCGCTCTGGCGGGTGTTCCGGGTCGCCGGACTGGTCGGCATCACGGTCACCGGCATCGTCTACTCGACGGTCCTCGCGCGCATCCACGAGCCGCGCGGGTGGGAGCAGACGAGCACGAACGCCGTCTTCCACTATGTCGTCCCGCTGCTCGCGGTGATCGGCTGGCTGCTGTTCGGCCCGCGGCCGCGCATCGCGCGCGCGACAGTGCTGTGGTCGCTCGCCTGGCCGGTCCTCTGGTTCGGCTACACGCTCTCGCACGGCGAGATCAGCGGCTGGTATCCGTACCCGTTCGTGTCCGTCGCCGACCAGGGGTACGGGCGGGTGCTGCTGAACGCCCTGGTGGTCACTGCCCTGCTGGGCGCCGTTGCGGCGGCATTCGCGCTGGGGGACGCCCGCCTGCGGCCGGCACCGGATCCGGGTGAGCCAGCCGGCGATGAGCGCGGCCCAGGGAAATGGGCCGGATTGTGACCGCTCGGTCACACAGCCGACCCACACGGTCGCCCGTAACCTAAGGTATGGCAGGTCCGCCTCCTCGAAGGGTGAACCCGATGACGATCTCGGCTCCGCGCGAATCCGACCGCTCGTCGGCGCGCAGCATTCCGGACACCGTGACTCAGCTGCGCGCAACGTTCCGCAGCGGGCGCACCCGGCCGGTGGAATGGCGACTCGGCCAGCTCGACGCGCTGATCCGCATGCTCACCGAGCGGGAGGCCGACTTCGCCCAGGCGCTGAACAAGGACCTCGGCCGCGGCGCAGTCGAGGCCTGGCTCGCCGACATCGCCCCGGTCACCACCGAGGCGAAGGTCGCGAAGAAGCAGCTGCGCAGCTGGATGAAGCCGACCCGCGTCAAGGTGCCGATGAGCGTGCAACCGGGCAAGGCGTGGTACCAGTACGAGCCGCTCGGCGTGGTGCTCATCATCGGGCCCTGGAACTACCCGATCCACCTCGTCCTTGCACCGCTCGTGGGCGCGCTCGCGGCCGGCAACTGCGCGGTCCTGAAACCTTCGGAGCACACGCCGGCCTGCGCCGCGCTGCTGACCGAGCTGGTTCCGCAGTATCTGGACCCGGAGGCGGTCGCCGTCGTCGAGGGAGCGGCGGAGGCCACCCAGGAGTTGCTCGACCAGGCGCTCGACCACTGCTTCTTTACCGGCGGGCCAGAGATCGGCAAGGCCGTCATGGCCGGCGCGGCGAAGCACCTCACCCCCGTGACGCTCGAGCTCGGCGGCAAGAGCCCGGTGATCGTCGCCGACGACGCCACCCTCAAGGTCGCGGCGCGGCGCATCGCGTTCGCGAAGCTGCTGAACTCCGGGCAGACCTGCGTCGCCCCGGACTATGTGCTGGTCGACCGCACGGTGCGCGACACCTTCGTCGACGAGCTGACCAAGGCGGTCGACGCGTTCTCGACGGAGAAATCACTGCCGCTCGTGAACAGCCGGCAGGCCGGTCGCATCGCCGGGCTCGTCAAGACCGCCGGCGGTCGGACCGTGCACGGCGGCAAGATCGACGCTGAGGGCAGCCGCGCGGAACTGACCGTGATCGTCGACCCCGACTCGAACTCGGACCTGATGCGGGAGGAGATCTTCGGCCCGGTGCTGCCGATCGTGAGCGTCGACTCGATGGACGACGCCATCGCGCACGTCCTGCAGGGACCGAAGCCGCTGGCGGTGTACCTGTTCACCGAGAGCCGGGCGAGGGAGGACCGCGTCGTCGAGGAGATCAGCAACGGCGGAACGGTCATCAACAGCCTGATGTACCACCTGCTGGTGCCCGGGCTGCCATTCGGCGGCGTCGGCAACAGCGGCACCGGCGCGTACCACGGCAAGTGGGGCTACGAGACGTTCAGCCACCGCAAGGCCGTGCTGCGCCGGCCGAGCCGACCGGACCCGTCGATCGCCTACCCGCCGTACACCAAGGCGAAGCAGTGGATCATGCGGAAGGTGTTCTGAGTCAGTCGTCGACGGCCTTGTCGGCCGCCTCCCGCATCTCGAACGCGTCGGTCGCCCACTCGCCCATCTCGGCGGCGATCTCGCGCACTGCACCGGTGATGATCAGCGCGATCCGACCGACGTGACTGGCGGCCGACTCGGTGAGCACCTGCGCGGTGTCCTTCGCAGCCTCGAGCCTGGAGACCATGATTTCGTCCTCGCCTCGTTGCGCCGTCACGCTGCGGCGCGCGCCTTGTTGGGCACAACGGTAACCGCCGGCCCCTGATCGGCCTTGCCTGGCCGGCTGGGCAGTGCCAGCCGGAAGATCTTGCCCCAGGTCGAGCCGATCTGCTTGGAGAAGCGGCCGGTGTTGTACGGCAGGCCGTACTTCTCGCACACGGCCTGAACCTCGGAAGCGATCTCCCGGTAGCGCCGGGCCGGCAGGTCCGGGAACAGGTGGTGCTCGATCTGGTGCGAGAGGTTGCCGGACAGGAGGTGGAACAGGCTCCCGCCGGTGATGTTGGCCGAGCCCATCATCTGCCGGACGTACCACTGACCCCGGGTCTCGTCCTCGGTCTCTTCCTCGGTGAAGGTCGCGACGCCGGTCGGGAAGTGCCCGCAGAAGATGATGGAATACGCCCACAGGTTGCGGACGAGGTTGGCGGTGGCGTTGGCTGACAGCGTCGACAGGAACTGCGGCCCGGTGAGCAGCGGGAACAGCACGTAGTCCTTCATCGACTGCCGGCCGACCTTGTGCCAGATGCCGCGCCAGAGGTCCTTGTTCTCCGACCACTTCCGCTTGCCGCTGACCAGGTTCTCGGTCTCGAGGTCGTGCAGCGCGACGCCGTACTGGAAGAAGGTCATGAGCAGGAACGCCCACACCGGGTTGCCGAGGTAGTAGGGGTTCCACTTCTGGCTCTCGTCCATCCGCAGGATGCCGTAGCCGACGTCGCGGTCCTTGTCGACGATGTTCGTGTACGTGTGGTGCATGTAGTTGTGCGAGTGACGCCACTGGTCGGCGGGGCACGCGGTGTCCCACTCGAACTTCTTCGAGTTCAGCGCCGGGTCGCGCATCCAGTCGTACTGGCCGTGCATGACGTTGTGGCCGATCTCCATGTTGTCGAGAATCTTCGACAGCGACAGCGCCGCGGTACCGGCCAGCCAGAACGGCGGCAGCGCGCTGAGCATGAGCGAGGTTCGGCCGCCGACCTCGAAGGCCCGTTGTGCCTTGATGATGTTGTAGATGTAGCGGCGGTCTTCCTCGCCCAGGTCCTCGACGACCCGCTGCCGGATCGCGTCGAGCTCGCGGCCGAGTTCGTCGATCTGCTCTTCGGTCAAAGTGATGGTCATGATGAGCTCCCTCGTCAGATGTCGATGGCGACGTCGCCGACGGGCGCCGAGATGCACAGCTGCACCTCGGTGTCGGGATCGCTGTGCAGTTCGCCTGTCCGGACGTTGCGGGTGCGGCCGGAGGTCTTGACCTTCGTGCAGGTGAAGCAGATTCCCATCCGGCAGCCGTACTCGGGCGTGAGTCCGGCGGACTCGGCCTGCTCGAGCAGCGTGCCGCCAGAGTTCTGGACGACGGTGTCGCCGAAGCGGATCTCGCCGGTCGCGTCCCCGTCCACCGGCGCCGGCATGGCCGGCGTGAATTCCTCGGTGTGCAGCAGGTCCTCAATGCCCTTGGCCGCGTAGTGCGCTCGAATGGTGGCCATCAGCCCGGGCGGGCCGCAGAGGTAGGCCGGCGCTTCGGCGTACCACGGCGCGGCATCGGTCAGGTGCGTCTCGTCGAACAGCCCGTGCAGATCGCCGCCCTCGGTCTGCCGGGTGTAGGCGAGCACGAGCCTGACGTTTGGGTACTCCAGCGCGATCCGGCGCAGGTCGGCCAGGTGCGCGACGTCGCCCTCGGTGAACGCGTAGTGCAGGAACACGACGTCGCCCTCGTGACCTTCGTCGACCAGCGTCCGCAGCATGGACAGCACCGGGGTGATGCCGCTGCCGCCGCTGATCAGCAGCACCTTGTCGGGTCGCTGTTCGGGCAGCGTGAACACGCCATCGGCCTGCGCCAGGCCGAGTACCAGACCCGGTCGGGCGTTGGCATGCAGCCACTGCGAGACCAGTCCCTCCGGGTGCGCCTTCACGGTCAGCTCGATCCGGCCGTCGGCGCGGTACTGCGAGCACGACGGCGAGTAGCAGCGGGTGCGACGCACCCCGTCGATGTCGACGGCGACCTGGACGAACTGGCCGGCCCGGAACCCGCGCCACTGGCGGGTCGGCCGCAGTGTCAGCGTGACGCTGTCGGCGGTACTGCGCCGGACGTCGGTGACCACCGCCCGGAGGTCCCGGACGGTGAGCATCGGATGCACCAGCTCGAGGTAGCGGTCGACGCCGTGCGGCGTGGCGAGCGCTTCTAGGAATTTCAGTGCACGAATGTTCACTCGACTAGTGTTGCTAGCTACAGCTAGCGCTGTCAATGCGGGACACGAGTGACGGTCGGCACGTTAGATCCGGCGATCGGGTGTGCACTCTTGTTAAACTGCCGAGGTGAGCGAGGGGCGGCCGCGAGGGCCGCGCCGGGCGGTGCTGCAGGAGATCGCGCCGGAGACCCAGACCCGCGCCGAGCGCAAGGAGCGCACCCGGCAGCGGCTGCTCGACGTGACCCTTCGGCTCATCGAGGACCGCAGCCTCGCCAGCCTGAGCCTGCGTGAAGTGGCGCGTGAGGCGGGCGTCGTACCCACCGCGTTCTACCGCCACTACGCCTCGATGGACGCGCTCGGCGTGGACCTGGTCGACGATGCCATGCGCCCGCTGCGGCAGATGATCCGCGACGTCCGCCGCGGCCGGTCCGCCACCGGCGACATCATCGCCGAGACGGTCGCCGTGCTGGCGAAGCAGGTGCGCGGCAACCCGGACCAGTTCCGGTTCCTCACCCGCGAACGCTACGGCGGTGTGGACGTCGTGCGCCGAGCCATCGCCACCGAGTTACGACTGTTCACCAGCGAGCTCACGGTCGACCTCGCCCGGCTGACCGCGGGCCGGGATTGGTCCAGCGATGACCTCGACATGGCGGCGAGCCTCATGATCGCCGGCATGCTGTCGACGGTGATGGATCTGCTGGAGAGCGACGAGCGTCATCCGGAGGACGCCGCGGAACTGCTCGACAAGGCCGAGCGCCAGCTGCGGCTCGTCGCCCTCGGCATGGGGTCCTGGCGCAGCAAGCCGTGAGCCAACGCTGCCTCCGCGTGTTCTTGATCCAGTCCCGCGCTAGCCTCAGCGCGTGACGGAGCGCGACGGTCGGCTGGTCTGGATCGACTGCGAGATGACCGGCCTCGATCTGCGCAGAGACGCCCTCATCGAGGTCGCGGCGATCGTCACCGACGCCGAGCTCAACGTCCTCGACGAGGGTGTTGCGGTGATCATCCACGCGCACGACGATGTGCTCGACGCAATGCTGCCGGTCGTCCGCGATATGCATGCCGCGTCCGGCCTGACCGAATCGGTGCGTCAGTCGGCGGTCACCCTGGGCGAGGCGGAGAAGCTCGTCCTGGACTACGTGAAGTCCCATGTGGCCGACCCCAAGACCGCGCCGCTGTGCGGCAACTCGATCGCGACCGACCGGGCCTTCTTGGCCCGCGACATGCCGGCCCTCGACGAGCACCTGCACTACCGGATGGTGGACGTTTCGTCGATCAAGGAACTGGCAAAGCGCTGGTACCCGCGGGTCTACCAGTCGCAGCCGGAGAAGGGGCTCGCGCACCGCGCCCTCGACGACATCAGGGAGAGCATCCTCGAGCTCGCCTACTACCGGCGCACGCTGTTCGTCGCGCAGCCGGGGCCGAGTTCGGAGCAGGCGCGCGAGGCAGCGGATTCCGTTCTGGCTGCTGCGACGGGCCAGGTAGACTGACCCGGCTCGGTCGCGAGGCCGACATGGTGGGTGTAGCTCAGCTGGTAGAGCATCTGGTTGTGGTCCAGAGGGCCGCGGGTTCAAGTCCCGTCACTCACCCCAGACGGAAGATGGCCTGGAATCCAGTGGTAATCTCGTTCTTCGGCCCGCTTCGGTGGGCCGATTGCACGACCGGCGCCGCTAGCTCAACTGGCAGAGCAGCTGACTCTTAATCAGCGGGTTCGGGGTTCGAGTCCCTGGCGGCGCACCACTCCCCGATCACTCCCCTCCGCGGGACGGCTCCTTGGCCCGACGATGCGGGACCTCTCCCCACTTGCGCGCCGGGCACGCGGGCTATCCAATGGGCTTGGGCACGGAGGGGGGCGTTATGGCTGATTCCGCCATGTCCGCGACCCCTCGATTCCGGCCGAGTGCCCCGCCGGCGTCGGTCCAGCTCCCGTTCGGCGTCGCCCCGCACGCCCTCGCCAGCGAAGAACGCCGCCTCGAGGACAGCCTGCTCGCCGCGCGGGCCGGCAACCCGGTCGCCTTCGAGGCCGTCTACCGGGCGCTTGCGCCGCGGTTGGTCCGCTACGCGCGCGGCCTGGTCGGCCAGGACGCCGACGATGTCGCCGCCGAGGCGTGGTTGCAGATCGTGCGCGACCTGGGCCGTTTCCACGGCGACTGGGACGCCTTCCGGGGATGGGCAGCCCGTATCCTGCGCAACCGCGCCATCGACCATCTGCGCGCCCAGTCGCGCCGGCCAATGGGCGCGGCGCCGATCGAGGCAGTGCTCGAACTGGCCGGTCCGGAGGACACCGCACGCGCGGCCGAGGAGTCGCTGTCCACGGCCCGGGCGGTCGAGCTGATCGCCACCCTGCCGCCGGACCAGGCCGAGGCCGTCCTGTTGCGTGCCGTGGTCGGGCTGGACGCCAAGGGGGCCGCGGCCGTGCTCGGCAAGCGGCCCGGCGCGGTGCGCGTCGCCGCGCACCGCGGGCTCAAAACGCTCGCGGCCCGGCTCGAATCCTCCGACACGAGTAACGACGGCGGGACGCGCGGCGCTGGCAGAGTGTCATGAACCGACGCCAGAGCAGTTCCGGCGACCCGTTCGAGGAACTCCTCGACGGTCGCACGCCGGACGACTCCGCCTTGGCCCGGCTGCTCACCGCGGCCCGGGCCCCAGGGACACGCGACGAGATGGCCGCCCTGCCGGCCGCCCGCACGGCGTTCCTCGACGCCAGGCAGCCGCGGCGCGCGGGGCCGATACGGCTGCCGGCGGCGACCAGGACCGCCGCCGGCAGGCTTTTCGCGCTGAAGGCAGTGGCAGCCGTCAGCGGCGCGACCTTGGTAGGGGGCGTGGCTTATGCGGCAACCGACACCAACCTGCTCGGCGGCACCGATCACCGCAAGCACGGGCCGGTGGCCTCTGCACCGGCGGAACCGCGCTCCGGCTCGACGACTCGCGCGGTCGGTCCGGCACCCGCCGGACACTCCAGCCCGGCGGCTCACCCCGCGTCGACCGGCCACTCCGGCGGATTGAGTTCGTCGGCGCACAGCGCACACCCGCCGCGCCGCGGCGCGCCCCAGCCCGCGCACCCGCCCAAGCCGACCCACCCGGCGCATCCGCCGAC
>JAVHVB010000047.1:0-3708 GCA_032160775.1 Pseudonocardiales bacterium
AGCAGCGCAGTCGCGATGCCCAGGCGCTGCCGCATCCCCAGCGAGTAGTCGCGGACACGGCGGGCCGCCTCCTCGCCGCTCAAGCTGACGAGATCAAGCATCTCGCCGACCCGCTCGGCAGGCAGCCCCATCGTCCGCTGCGCGACGGTCAGGATCTCTCGCCCAGTGCGCCCGGCGTGCTGCGCCGAAGCATCGAGCAGCACCCCTACCTCGCGTCCCGGATTCCGCAGGTCGGCGAACCGGGTGCCGAAGATGGTGGCGCGGCCCGAGGTCGGCGGAGTCAGGCCGACGGCGATCCGCAAGGTGGTTGACTTGCCGGCACCGTTCGGGCCGAGGAAGCCGGTCACCCGACCAGGGCGCGCCGTGAAGCTGACGTCGTCGACCGCGGTGAACGGTCCGTACTTCTTGCTGAGCGATTCGATTTTGATCACGGGTACACCCTGGCCGTCGAGACGCACCCAGCACATCAGGGAAATTGCTGAGACCTGCGCTCACCGACCCTGAGATTGCCTCAGAGTTAGCAGCTAACAGGCCATCACGGAGCATCTCGACCACGCGGCTCCCGCGCATGGCAGGACGGCGGACGACAAGGCGGTCAACCGGGACTTGACCTCGCCCGCTGTTGCGCCCCACCACAAACGACCGTCAATCGAACCGACCCCCTCGCAGCCCCGTGCAACTTCGAGCTGAGCTGAATTAGCACGCTAGGCCAGTTCGGCTTGAGTCCCAGAATCTCCAGGTCGTCGCGTGGGATTCAGAGCTTGCGGTAGCCGGGATGCACGCCAGATGTCAGTCCTTGCTCGGCGGCGATTTTTCCGAGCAAGGTGGTCAATGTCGTCTTCTCCTTCTCGGTGAGCGCAGCGCAGATGGCGTCTTCATGCGCCTTAGCGACCTTTGCGATTTTCTGCAGCGCCGTTCGACCCTTGGTAGTGATTTCGAGGGCGTACCGGCGGCGATCCACATCGTCCCGCACACGTTGGACGAGTCCATCGGCTTCGAGCTCGTCGACGAGGGCAACCATCCGGCTCGGAAGCATTCCCAGCATCTTGGCAAGTTCCTGCTGACTCATCCCCGGACGCGCAGTGACGAGCCCCAACACGCCAGCGAACGGCGGCGTGAGCCCGTGCTCGCCCATTCGCTGCCCGAAACGCATCGCCGCATGCGCACCGACCTGGGCAAGCAAGAACGCGGCGCCGCGCGGCGGACCGATCGTGTCCGTCATTCGAAAGACTATATCCAATCAGAATCGTTCGTGCTATGAATGATTGTGTATGAGCAACGATTAACCGAACAACATCTGGAGGTGTCAGCCATGAGCACACAGACTGCTCCGGCGAGTACCCGCACCCGGCGGGATCGAAACCACATCCCGCTTCTGCCACCCACCGCCGCCTACGTCGCGCTAACCGTCCTCGGTCTCATGCTTCCGGCTCTGCTCGCGGGGGTGCGGCCGTGGTCGTCCGACCATGCCCTGCTCGCGTTCTTCCAGCACCACACGGGCGCGGCGCATGCAAGTGCGTTCTTCATGCTCGCCGCGGCCGTGCCGTTCTCGATCTTCACCGCAGTCGCGACGACTCGCCTGCGCACCCTTGGTCTGGATGTACCTGGCCGCATCATCGCTCAAGTCGGCGGCACCCTCGCGACCGCGATGCTCGCCTTTGCAGGCGTTGCGACCCTCGCGGCTACGCAAGCCCACGTTGCAGAGTCTGACGCGGCAGTACGCGTGTTGTACGGCTTGAGTTTCGCCGCCGGCGGTCCCGCCTTCGTGATCTTCAGCGGACTGCTTATCTTGGGCGTGTCCCTCACCGGCCTTATCGGCCGCGTGCTTCCGCCGCAGGTCGGATGGTTCGGCGTCGGCGTCGCCCTGGTCAGCGAGCTCGCGGCTCTGGCTGCGCTGTCGGACAGGCTCGACGTACTGCTGCCCATCGGTCGCTTCGGCGGCCTCGTGTGGATGATTGCCACCGCAGCAACCCTGCCGGCATCACGCAAGCAGCAACGCGGTCAGCGTTAGTTGCCAACGTGATGCCTGCCGATGGCGCCCACGCCGACAGCCCTGAAGATCGAATCGCTGAAGGGGTGCAGGCGTCGAAAGACGAGGTGGTCAACCTCGATGGTCAAGGTCGACGGTGAGCGCATACTCGGCGATATGTGACCGAGTTCGTCCGCGGCAGCTTGAAGGCAGACCTCCTGCTTGTGCCTTGGCTACGACCTAGGGCGCGATGAGCGGCGCCAGCACCTTGATCGCGTGCTCGATGCCGTCGTCGTCGATGTCGAGATGCGTGACGAGACGCAGGAACCGCGGCCCCAGGGCGGACACCAGCACCCCATCCTGAGCCGCGGCGGAGGCCACCTGCGCCGCGTCCTGCACGTCGAGCACGACGATGTTCGTGTCCACCAACTCGGGATCGGCGCCCAACGCCCCAGCGAGCTGCTTCGCGCGGGCGTGGTCGTCGTCGAGCCGCGCGATGTGGTGGTCCAGCGCGTACAGCCCGGCGGCGGCGAGGATGCCCACCTGGCGCATGCCCGCCCCGTACCGCTTCCGCCAGACCCGCGCCTCGCGGATCTCCTCCGCGGACGAGGCGAGCACCGAGCCGACCGGCGCGCCGAGCCCCTTGGACAGGCACACCGACACCGTGTCGAAACCAGCAGCGAGTTCGGCGAGCGGCGTGCCCGTCGCCACGTGCGCGTTCCACAGCCGCGCGCCGTCGAGATGAAGACGCAGACCGTGCGCAGCCGCGAGTTCGCGCACAGCAGCCACCTCGGCCGCGGGCTGGACGGCGCCGCCACCGAAGTTGTGGGTGTTCTCCACCGCGATGGCTGCGGTGGACACGAGGTAGGGCCCCGCGTCCGGCGCGATCAGTCCGCGCACCGCCTCGACGTCCAGCCGGCCGCGGACCGCGGGCCAGGTACGGAAGGTGATGCCGGCGAACACCGCGGCGGCGCCCAGCTCTGCGCGAGCGATGTGCGCGAGCGAGTCGCACACGAGCTCCTGACCGGGCTTGACGAGCAGCCGCAGTCCGAGCTGGTTGCCCAGCGAGCCGGACGGCACGAAGAGCGCGGCCTCGTGGCCGAGCAGCGCCGCCACCCGGCTCTCCAGCTCGGCGACCGTCGGGTCCTCGCCGTACACGTCGTCGCCGACCACCGCCTCGGCCATCGCGGCGCGCATGGCCGGCGTCGGCCGGGTGACTGTGTCCGACCGGAGATCGACCGGTGTCATTGCTCGCGGCGCCGGCGTTCGGCGACGAGCCGCTCGGCGACCCGGAAGGCCAGCTCGAGGGACTGCTCGATGTTGAGCCTCGGATCGCACGCCGTTTCGTAGCGCCGCACCAGATCCGCGGCGGTCAGCTCGGCGGTGCCGCCGATGCACTCGGTCACGTCGTCGCCGGTGAGCTCGACGTGCAGCCCGCCCGGATGCGTGCCCAGCTCGGCGTGCACGTCGAAGAACCCGTCAACCTCGTCGATGATCCGGTCCAGGTGCCGGGTCTTCACGCCGTCCGCGGTCTCCTCGGTATTGCCGTGCATCGGGTCGCACTGCCAGACGACCTGATGCCCGGTCGAGGTGACCTTCTCGACGATGGCCGGCAGCACGTCGCGCACCCGCGAGTTGGACATCCGGCTGATCAGCGTGAGCCGTCCCGGCTCGTTCGCCGGGTCGAGCAGCTCGACGAGTTCGGCCGCAAGCTCCGGTGTGGTCGTCGGGCCGAGCTT
>JAVHVB010000048.1:0-10566 GCA_032160775.1 Pseudonocardiales bacterium
GCGCGTGGCGATGCGCAGCAGCGGGTAGCCGGACAGGCAGAGCCAGTCGGCGTCGGCGGGCAGCTCCGGCCTCGGCAGGCCGCTCGCGTTCGCGCCGGCACTCGGGATCATCGTGCGCTCGCGCGCCGGGTCGACGAGCACGATGCAGGTGCCGGTAGCCAGCCGCGGATCCGTGCTGACACGCACCTGCACGCCGGCGGCCGTCAGGTTGGCGACCGCCTCACGGCCGGGCACGTCGTCGCCGACGCAGCCGACGAACGTCCCCTCCGCGCCGGCCGCGACCGCCCACGCGGCCACATTCGCCGCCGCGCCGCCGCCGCCGAATCGGATCGGCGCCGGCGTGTCCGAGCCGGCTGCGAGCGGGCCGGGCAGCTCGGCCAGCACGTCGACCATCAGGTCACCGGCCGACACGATCCGCGGGGGACTCACGCGTAGTACGCGGCGGCCACCTCGCCGGCCAGCCGAGCGTTCGCCCGGACCAGCGCCACGTTCGCGGCCAGGGACGCGCCGTGCGTCTCGCGGTGGAAGAAGTCGAGCAGGAACGGCGTGACGTCCTTGCCGCGCACCCCGGCCCCGGACGCCGCCTTGAGGCCCGCCTCCAGGGTGCGGTCGTGCAGTTCGCGGTCGAGCTCGGCGCTCGGGTCGATCGGGTTGGCGAGCACCAGGCCGTAGAACGCGGTGCCCATCGCCTCCTGGGCACGCAGGATCGCCGCGACGTACTGCGGGTTGGGAGCCACCCAGTACACCGGCTGGCCCGAGTCGCGCAGGTAGAAGCCGGGGAACCGATCGGTCTGATAGCCGACCACGCCGACGTTGAGCGTCTCCAGCCGTTCCAGCGTCGCTCCGACGTCGAGGATGGACTTGACCCCGGAGCAGACGACGAGCACAGGGGTACGGGACAGCGTGGTCAGGTCGGCGGACTCGTCCCAGGTCTCGCGCGCGTCGCGGTGCACGCCACCGAGCCCCCCGGTGGCAAAGATCCGGATGCCGGCGCGGGCGGCGAGGTGCGCGGTCGCGGCCACCGTGGTCGCGCCGACCGAGCCGTACGCGGCGGCGACGGCGAGGTCGCGCACGCTCACCTTGGTGGCGGCCGGGTCGTTGGCCACCCGGTTCAGGGCGCCCTCGTCCAGGCCGATCCGCGGCTGCCCGTCCAGCACCGCGATCGTCGCGGGAACGGCGCCGGCCTCGCGGACGGCGTTCTCGATCTCCCGCGCGATCGGCAGGTTGTCGGGCCGCGGCAGGCCGTGGCTGATGATCGTGCTCTCGAGTGCGACGACGGGGCGACGCTCGGCGAGCGCAGCGGCGACCTCGGGATGGATCAGCACACGGTGTCCTTTCGACGGCGTAGCAGTCCGACCGGCACGGTGGCCAGCGCGGCGACAACGAAGGAGATTATGGACGCGCTCATCCAGCTTGTCGGGGTGAAGTGCAGCGTTTCGGCCACGTTGTGCCAGAAACCGGCCCAGGACTCGACGTAACCGGGATTGACGAGCTGGTAACTGACGAAGCCCAGCACCCAGGGAATCAGCATCACCCACCGCTGCGGCGCGGCGGCGCCGATGTTCCACGAGCGGCGCGAGATCAGGTAGTAGTCGACGACGAAGACGGCGAGCAGCGGGACGAACACGGACCCGATCAGGATGAGGAAGTTCTCGTAGTCGTCGATCGAGAAGGCAAGTGCCAGGACGGTCGCAACCGCGCCGACCGCGATCGCGAGGATCCGCCGATCCCATCGGGGCCGCAGGTTCTGCACCGAGATGGCGGTCGAGTACGTGTCGACGAAGGACTGGTCGACCTCGCGGATCGCGAGCACGCTGAACGCGAGGGTGCCGACCGGGACCGCCATGAACGCGCCGAACATCTGCGACGCGTCGCCGGACCTCGCGACGGTGAGCAGCGCGATCAGGCCGATGCCGTAACACATCAGCTGGGTGACGGAGTAGCCGACGAAGGTGCCGACGGCTGTGTCGCGCGTCGAGCGTGAGTGGCGGGCGTAGTCGGCCGCCACCGGCACCCACGAGACGGTGACACCGATGACCGTGTCGGTGGCGATCCAGAACCCGGTCCAGCTGCCGTCGCCGAGGCCGGGCAACGGGTTGCGGAGCAACTGAATGCCCAGGTAGACGAGCGCGACGACGACGGCGACGGTCACGTACTTGCGGAGCATCCGGATCCAACCCAGCGGCCGCAGCGCGAGCACGGTGGTCAGCGCCCCACCCGCCAGGACGAACGCCCAGCGCGGCACCGAGTCGGCGATCTGGTGCATCGCGGTGCTGATCGTCACCAGTTCGAACGCGGTCCAGCCGATCAGCTGGACGACGTTGAGCACGGTGGGCAGCCAGGACAGCCGCACGCCGAACAGGCCGCGCAGCAGCACCATCGCCGGTGCGCCGGTCTCGGTGCCCGGGATCGCGGCAGCCGCGACCGCGGCGCTGCCGAGGACGGTTCCGACGAGCAGGGCCAGCAGCGCGGCGCCGAAGGAGAGCACCCGCCCGTCGCCGAACGGATGGAGGACGAAGTACGCGCCGGTGAAGCCGAGCAGGCTCACCCCGAGGTTGCCCCACAGCCCGAGCTGGTCGACGAGGCGCAAGGCGCGCGGCGCGGGCTCGTCGAGAGTGAGCGGCGCCTCGGCGTGCTCGGTGTGCTGGATCTCGTCGGTGGTGCTGGCCATGCAGATCTCCCTGCGCCGGCATTACCCGGCGGGTCAGGCGGTCGGCAGTCCGGACGGACGGCCCTCTCAGCCCTTGCGAGCTCCCGCGGCGTGCGGTTACAGAACAGCCATCCCCTCGATGGGCGAGGACGCCTGTGCGTGGAACCGTTTCGGGATGCGGCCGGCGCCGCGGGCCAGCCGGCCGGCGTCGACCGCGTGCGCCATGGCAGCGGCCATCGCCGCCGGGTTCTGCGCGCGGGTGACCGACGAGGCGAGAAGCACTGCGGCGCAGCCCAGTTCCATGGCGAGTGCGGCGTCGGAGGCGGTGCCGATACCGGCGTCGAGGATCACCGGCACCGCGGCCTCGCCGACGATCAGTTCGATGTTGTGCGGGTTCGCGATGCCGAGGCCGGTGCCGATCGGCGAGCCCAGCGGCATCACTGCCACGCAGCCGGCTTGCTGCAGCCGCCGGGCCAGCACCGGGTCGTCGTTGGTGTAGGGCAGCACCTGGAACCCGGCTGCCACGAGTTCAGCGGCGGCGTCGAGCAACTCGACGGGGTCCGGCAGCAGCGTCTGGTCGTCGGCGACGACTTCGAGCTTGATCCAATCGGTCCCGAGTGCCTCCCGGGCCAACTGCGCCGTACGCACCGCTTCGCGGGCCGTCCGGCAGCCGGCGGTGTTCGGCAGCACGCGCACGCCCCGCCGGTCGAGCACGTCCAGGATGTTGCCGCTCGTCCGCGGGTCGACCCGCCGCATGGCGACGGTGCACATGGCTGCTCGGGAGGCGGCAAGCGCCTCGTCGACGACCTGCATGCTGGGCGCGCCGCCGGTGCCGAGGATGAGCCGGGAGCTGAGCTCGACGCCGGCGAGAACGAACGGATCGTCGGAACTGAACTCATGGCTCTTCGCGCAAGCGCTCATCGCTTCGTTCGCTCCGCTCCTCGGTCGCTGGCGCTCGCTACGATGCTCACTCACCGCTACCCGCCCTGCACGGCGGTGAGCACTTCGACGGCCTGGCCCTCGCGCAGCACGACCATCTGCCACGTCGGCCGGGGCACCACTTCGCCGTCGATGGCGGCGGCGAAGCCGCGCGCGGTCGTGCTCATCGACTGCAACAGCGTCTCGAGGGTGGTGCCGTCCTCGATGACGCAGGCCGCGCCGTTGAAGGTGATCGTCATGTGCTGGCCACCTCGAACCGGTCGGGCGAGAAAGGCTGTACCGAGACAGGCAGGTCGCCGTCGACGAGCAGGCCGGCGACCGCGTCGGCGGTGATCGGGGTGAGCAGGATGCCGTTGCGGTAGTGGCCGGTCGCGTAGACCAACCCGGGCAGGGCGGCCCGGCCGATGATCGGCGCGTTGTCGGGCGAGCCGGGCCGGAATCCGGTGCACACCTCTTCGAACTCGGCCTCGCCGAGTTCCGGGAACACGGTCTGCGCGTCGCGGAGCAGTTCGTAAATGGCACCGGAGCGTGGCGTGTCGTCGAAGCCAACCTCCTCGAGCGAGGCGCCCACGATCACCCGGCCGTCGGCCCGCGGGACGAGGTACACGGGGTGGCCGCGCACCGACCCGCGGACGACGTGCTGCAGCCGTGTCCCGCCGGGCAGCCGCAGCCGGAGCGTCTGGCCCTTGACCGGCCGGACGTGCGCCGCCGCCCCGGCCGGCACGCCGGGCACCACACCGGACCAGGCGCCTGCGGCGACCACCACCGTGGCCGCGGCCAGCTCACTGCCGTCGGCCAGCCGCACGCCGAGCGCGCGCTCGGAGTCCGCGAGCAGCTCGGCGCCGCTGCGGACGGTGCGCACCCCCGCCTGCTCCGCCGCGGCGGACAGCGCCGCGTGCAGCCGGCGCGGATCGACCTGGTGATCCTCGGCGGCGAGCAGCCCGCCGGGGATGCCGGCCGCGAGGGCCGGTTCGAGATGGCGCACCTCGCGCCCGGTCAGCAGTTGCGCGTCGGCGCCCACCGACTGCCAGAAGGCGTGCAGGTCGCGCTGCGCGGCCAGGTCGGCGGCGTCCCACGCGGTCGACAGCGTGCCGCACGGCCAGAACGCGACGTCCTGGCCGGTCAGCTGTTCGAGTTCGTCGACGAACGCGGGGAAGCCGGCGAGTGACTCGCGGCCGAGCCGGAAGAGCGGCTCCTCGGCGTAGTGCAGTTCGGTGATCGGCGACAACATGCCGGCGGCCGCACGCCACGCTCCGCGCGTCGGGTCCGGATCGGCGAGAGTCACCGCCAGGCCGCGTTGCGCGCAACGCCACGCGACTGCGGTGCCGATGGTGCCGCCGCCGATGACGACGATGTCGGCCGGGTGCTGGCCCATTGCTCCCTCGCGCCGGTATTACCCGGATCAGGTTCGACGGTCGGCTCGCGCCCTCTCAGCCCGGTTGGGCTCCCGTGCAGCCTCCACCCTACGCTCGCGATCATGCCCGATCTCGCCGGAGTGGCCAGTGCTCGGCTCTACCTGTGCGTCGATTCGCGGCGCCGCCAGGGTGACCTGGAACAGTTCCTCGACGCGGTGCTCGGCAACGGCGTCGACATCGTCCAGCTCCGCGAGAAGGGCCTCGAGGCCGGCGAGGAGATCCGCCTGCTCGAGGTCGTCGCCGCGGCGGCCGAGCGGCACGGCGCGCTGTGGGCGGTGAACGACCGGGCCGACGTCGCCCGCGCCGTCGGCGCCCCGGTGCTGCACCTCGGGCAGGACGACCTGCCGACCGCGGTGGCCCGCGAGATCGTCGGACCGGACGTGCTGATCGGCAGATCCACCCACACCCCGGCGCAGGCGGATGCCGCACGCAGCGAACCGGGCGTGGCCTACTACTGCTGCGGGCCGACGTGGACGACCCCGACGAAACCCGGTCGGCCGGCAGCCGGGCCGGCGCTGCTCGACCACGTGGCGGCGATCGGCGACGACCGCCCGTGGTTCGCGATCGGCGGGATCGACTCGCTCGAGCGACTCGACGCGGTGCTGGCGCGCGGCGCACGCCGGGTGGTCGTCGTCCGGGCGATCACCGAGGCGGACGACCCCGCCGCCGCCGCCGGTGCGTTCGCCGCTCGGCTGGTAGAAGGGATCCCGTGACGAATCTCGAATTCCGCAGCGTCGTGCTGGACGCCCCGGACGTGAAGGCGCTCGGCGACTTCTACATCCGGCTGCTCGGCTGGCCGGTCACCTCGGACGACGACGACCCCACCTGGCTCCGCGTCGCGCCGGAGGGCGGTGGGCCCGGCCTCGCTGTGCAGTACGAGCCGCAGTTCGTCCCGCCGGTCTGGCCGTCGGACACCACGCACCAGCAGATGCAGTCGCATCTCGATTTCCGGGTCGCCGACCTGCCTGCGGCGTGCGCGCACGCCGAGCAGTGCGGTGCCCGGCTGGCCGAGTTCCAGCCGCAGGACGACGTCCGCGTCTATCTCGATCCGGTCGGCCACCCGTTCTGCCTGTTCGAGAACTGAGCCGGTGACCGTTCTCGACCACGTGACGGTGACCGTCCCGGCCGCCGCCTTCGACCGGGCGGCAGCCTTCTACGACGCCGCGCTGGGCGCGTTGGATCTCGTCCGGGTGGCCGAACTGGTCGACGAGGAGGAGGGCGACGCGGCGCTCGAGTCGGTGGGTTGGGGACCGCCGGACGGCGCGGGGCTCGTCTGGCTGGTGATCGGCGAGTTGCCGACGACCGGGCTGCACGTGCGCCTGCGCGCTGACTCTCGAGTTCAGGTCGAGTCTTTTCACAGCGAGGCGGTCCGGGCCGGCGGTGCCGGGCACAGCGAACCGCGGCGCTGGGCGCTGTACCGGCGCGGGGAGTTCAACGCGATCGTGGCCGACCCGGCCGGCAACCTGGTCGAGGCCGTCGCGGCCGAGTGATCAATCGACGTCGGCCACGTGTTCGACGTGTGGCGGTCGGGCGAAGTGCGGCCCGATGGCCGCGCGCCATGTGGCGAACCGCTCGGTGCCGCGAAAGTTCTGCTCGTGCGCGGCGACGTCGTCCCACTCGACCAGCAGGACGAACCGGGACGGCGACTCAACACCCCGGGTCATCCGCACCGAGCGGCAGCCCGGCGTCGTGCGCAGGACTTCCCGCACGCTGAGGTACGCGGCCACGAACTCGTCTTCGTGGCCGGGCGTGATCTCGATGTCGCCGACTTCCAGAACCATCCGGCCAGCCTGCCAGGCGACGGTGCTCCGGGCGCGCCGCGCTCGTCCCATCCGTCTCTCCTGGCACACTGCGGAGGTGCCGGTTCGTCGCTTTGTGTCCATGTTCGTCGCCACCCTGGCCGTTGCGGGCGTTCCCGCCGCCGTGCTTCCGCCGCCAGCCAGCGGGGCCACGCTGCAGGGTCTGCGGCTGCCGCTGCCATATCGCACCCACACGGCGACGAAGGTGATCACGGTGACCGCGCAGTCGGCGGGCAGCACGACTGCCCGGCTGCAGGCCTGGTCCAAGGCGCCGGGCGGCGGCTGGATCCGGCACGGCGCGTCGGTCGTGGCGCACGTCGGGTCGGACGGGCTGAGCGCCCAGGCGAGCGAGTCCCGCAGCGCGACCCCGATCGGCAGCTTCACACTGACCCGGGCGTTCGGACGGCACGCCGACCCCGGCACTGCGCTTCCGTACTTCCGCACCACGCCGTCCGACTGGTGGATCAGCCAGGCCGGACCGATGTACAACACCCACCAGCGCTGCTCGTCCGGGTGCGGGTTCAACCAGGGCAGCCCGAACGAGCATCTGTATTACGAAACGCCCTATTACAACTACGCCGTGGTGATCGACTACAACACCCGCAACTCGCCGACCGGCGTCGTGCCGGGCAGGGGCAGCGCGTTCTTCCTGCACGTGACGGACGGGTATGCGACCGCGGGCTGTGTGGCAATCCGGCAGGCGAAGCTGGTGCGGCTGATGCGCTGGCTGAACCCCGGCGCCCACCCGCGCATCCTCATCGGCGTCGGCTGAACCCGAGCACCGGCCGCGCACCGTTTCCGCGCGTGACAGGGTGGGGGAGTGGGAGCGTGCCGCCGGATCCCGGCGATCATCGCGGTCGTCGCAATGCTTCCGGCCGCCTGCACCGGCGCGAGGACGCCGGAACCGCCCGCATCGTCGCCGCCCGCATCGTCGTCGTCGCCTGCCGCCGGCTCGCCGGCGCCGACGCAGTCCGCGCCGCGTCGGCCTTCGGGCGAGCCGGCGACGCCGACCGGCAGTCGCTCGACGTTTCTGCCCGAGGTGCCGCCGCCTTCGCCGAACGGGGCGCGGCTGCCGCTGCCGTTCCGCACCGGTGACGCCAGACAGGTGATCACCGCGGTGGCGCCGTCCGCGTCCAGCACCGAGGGCGTGCTCCAGGCGTGGCGCAAGGTCCCCGGCGGGTGGCTCCGCGTCGGTCCGCCCGAGCACGCCTGGTTCGGCACGGACGGGCTGAGCCGGCACGCGAGCGAGTCGAGCAGCGCGACGCCCATCGGCAGCTTCACCCTCACTCAGGCGTTCGGCCGGCTGACCGATCCGGGCACCGCGCTGCCGTATACCGAGACCACGCCGGCCGATTGGTGGATCAGCGAGCCGGGGGCGCTGTACAACACCCGGCAGCGGTGTTCATCCGGTTGCCCGTTCACCCAGGGGGACCCGAACGAGCACCTGTACTACACGTTGCCCTACTACCGGTACGCGGTGGTGATCGACTACAACACCCGCAACTCGCCGACCGGCGTCGTGCCCGGCGCGGGCAGCGCGTTCTTCCTGCATGTCACCGTCGGCGAGCCGACGCAGGGCTGCATCTCGGTCGCCGAGCGGCGGTTGGTCACCCTGCTGCGCTGGCTGTCACCGGCTCGGCATCCACGGATCCTGATCGGGACTCGCTGACGTCCGCCAGTTCCGTGGCGTGGTTGCCCAGCAGTACGCCGAGCGCGACGGCGAGGGCGAGCAGCAGGGCACCGGCGACGGCGAACACCGCACGCAGGCCGAACTGATCGGCGAGGACGCCGCCGGCGAGCGAGCCGAGCGGGATGACGCCCCAGACCAGCGTGCGGTAGGCGCCCTGGACCCGGCCGAACAACTCCTCCGGGATCAACGCCTGCCGCAGGGACATCGTGAGCACGTTCCAGACCATGATCCCGGCCGACGCCGTGCCGAACAGCGCGGCGGCGACGAAGCCGTTGTCGGTGAGCGCGAGGGCGGCGGCAGCCAGGGCATCCACCACGCCGCCCGCGGTCAGCACGGCGCGGCGGCCGAACCGGCGGGCGAGCGGGGGAGTGGCAAGCGCGCCGAGCACGCCGCCGACGCCGCCGGCGACGAGCACGAAGCCGAAGTCGGCGGCCGGGAGGTCCAGCACTTCGAGCACGTACAGCACGAAGATGCCCGTCCCGAGAGTCTGCGCGAATGCGCTGCCGGCCGAGATGAGCGTCAGCCCGCGCAGCAGCCGGTGCCGGCGCAGCCACCGCACGCCCTCGGCCATGTCGGCCCGGATCGACGTGCGCCCTTCGCGACGCGGCCGGTAGTCCCCACGCAGGGTGAGGATCAGCGCCACGGCGAGCAGGAAGCCCACCCCGTTCAACAGGAACGGCAGTGCCGCGGCGACAGCGAACAGCGCCGAACCGAGCGGCGCGCCGAGGAAGGTCTGGCCGAGCGCCTCCTCGACGGTCACCAGGCTGTTCGCCCGGTCGAGCTGCTGCCGGCCGACGAGCTGGGGCAGCAGTGCGCGTAACGCGCTGTCGTAGACCGTCTCGGCCGCGCCGAGCACGAACGCGACGGCGTAGAGCACCGCGACGCTGCCGACGTGCAGGACGACCATCAGCGACAGCGCGCCCACGGCCATGGCGCGCACGATGTTCGCGGCGGCCATCGCGAACCGCCTGTCGGTCCGGTCGACCAGAGCGCCGCTAGGCAGCGCGAACAACAGCCACGGCAGGAACGCGAAGGTGAGCAGCCCGGACACGATCACGGGGTCGCGCGTGTAGAACGCGGCTGCGAGTGGCAGCGCGGTTCGGCCGATGCCGTCGGCGAGGTCGGAGCTCGCCGTGGCGGCGTACATGCGCCAGAAGCGGTTCCCCAGCGCGGTCACGGCCGGCGCCCGGTGTCGGACGGGAAGACGGCGTACTGGACGTCGACCGGGCGCGCGCCGCGGCCCGGCTTCATCGCGCGGTACTTGGCGGTCAGCGCGGCCAGTTCGTCGGCGAGCGCCCGCGTCTGCTTCGGGTTGAGCTCGACCAGACCGGTCGAGTCGCTGGAGGCACGTTGCCACGGCTCGGGCCACTCCCGCGCCGTGGCGTACCAGTTCGCCAGCCGCCGCGCGCGCTCGTCCACTTCCTGGCGGAGCAGGAAGGCGAACGCCTCGCGTGTGTCGTCCCGATCGAGGAAGTCGTACCCGGTCGAGTGGATCTCGTCGACCGCCATTCGCCACCACCTGCGCTTGCGCCCGACCCGGCCGGTGCCGGGCTCCTCGCTCTCGAACTCCTCGACGAACCCGTGCCGCGCGAGCTGCCGCAGGTGGTAGCTCGCCGCACCGGTCGTCTCGCCCAGTTCCTCTGCGAGGCCGGTGACGCTGGCCCGCTTGTGCAACTCCAGGTAGCGCAGGATCTGCACCCGCAGCGGATGCGCGAGAGCCTTCACCGAGCCGGCGGTCATTTCCATGTGTCGGTCGCTCACGGGGGCGACGCTACATTCCCCCGGATTAATTTGCAAAGAAATATAGGGGAATTACCCGGGCGAGCGAGTAGCGTCGGGCGGGGAGGACAAGATGATCATCTATTCGGCCGGGCCGTTCTGGCTGCGGGCGCTGATCGCCTTCGGCGCGCTGGTGATCTTCCTGTTCATGGCACGCTGGTATTACGACCGGTTCTGGCGCCGCTGACGGGCGTCCGGTACCTCCGAATGGCGACGCGGTGACGTGCTCGGCCGGCTGGGCATGACCGCCGAAGCACTGTGGTCCAACGACCTCAGTCGCCAGGCCGTCGGCCG
>JAVHVB010000049.1:0-8667 GCA_032160775.1 Pseudonocardiales bacterium
CCGAGGCGTGCTGGCTGGACACGACGACCGTGTCGAGCCGCGTCGGCCGGTCGTCGACGTACTCGATGGTGACCTGCGTCTTGCCGTCCGGCCGCAGGTAGGGGACGGTGCCGTCCTTGCGGACCGCTGCCAGCCGCTCGGCGAGCCGGTGCGCCAGGGAGATCGGCAGTGGCATCAGCTCCGCGGTCTCGTCGACGGCGAAGCCGAACATCAGGCCCTGGTCACCGGCGCCCTGCCGCTCCAGCGGGTCGTCCGCGTGCTCGACCCGCGACTCGTAGGCGTTGTCGACGCCCTGGGCGATGTCCGGCGACTGCGAGCCGATCGACACCGACACGCCGCAGGACGTGCCGTCGAAGCCCTTGCGCGAGGAGTCGTAGCCGATCTCGAGGATCCGCTCGCGGACGATCGTCGGGATGTCCGCGTACGCCTCGGTGGTCACCTCGCCGGCGACGTGCACCTGCCCGGTGGTGATGAGGGTCTCGACCGCGACCCGGCTGTCCGGGTCAGAAGCGAGCAACGCATCGAGGATGGAGTCGCTGATCTGGTCAGCAATCTTGTCCGGGTGGCCCTCGGTGACGGACTCGGACGTGAACAGGCGGCGACTCACTAAGCACTCCTGAGGATGATCTGGCGGATTCGCGACAGTCTAACCGGGCTGCGGGCCGGGGCTTCGGGCGTGCGCCCCGACTGCCCGTGCGTCGTCCTGGAAAACGATCGAGTGGGCGCTCAGGTGACGATCCGGGCTGCCACCGCGTCCCACAACGCGGCCGCCAGCACCGCCTTCGGTCCGAAGTCGACGACATGCTCGCTGCCGTCGGATCCGAGGATCACGCCGGCGTTGTGTGACTGGCCGAAGGCCTTGCCCGGCCCGACGGCGTTCACCACCAGCAGATCGCAGCCCTTGCGCGCCAGCTTGGCCCGGCCGTGCTCGAGGACGGTGGCGCTGCTGTCGCCGGTCTCGGCGGCGAAACCGACGATCAGCGCCCCGGGCCGTCGGTTGGCGACCAGTTCGAGCAGGATGTCCGGGTTCTTGGTGAGCTCGATCGGCGCCGGAATGCCGTCCGACTTCTTGATCTTGTGGGGAACCGTCGCGGCCGGCCGGAAGTCGGCGACCGCGGCCGCCATCACGACGACGTCGGCGCCGCCGTCGTCGGTGGCCGCCTTGTGCACCGCATCGCCGAGCTCGACCGCGCTGCCGACCCGCACGACGTCGGTGCCGGCCGGGTCGGGCAGTTCCACGTTCGCGGCGACGAGCGTCACCCGGGCGCCGCGGGCCGCCGCGACGGCGGCGATGGCGTACCCCTGCTTGCCGGAGGAGGCGTTGCCGAGGAAGCGCACCGGGTCGAGCGGCTCGCGGGTGCCGCCGGCGCTGACCACCACGTGCCGCCCGGCCAGATCGTGCGGAAGCGCGTTGGGCCGGATGAGCAGCAGCTCGGCCAGCCGGGCGATCTCGTCCGGCTCGGGCAGTCGGCCCTTGCCGGTGTCCGTGCCGGTCAGCCGGCCGGTGGCCGGGTCGAGCACGATCGCGCCGCGCCGGCGCAGCGTGGCCACGTTGTCGACGGTGGCGGGGTGCTCCCACATCTCGGTGTGCATCGCCGGTGCGAACAACACCGGGCAGCGCGCGGTGAGCAGCGTGTTGGTGAGCAGGTCGTCGGCCAGCCCGTGCGCGGCGCGGGCCAGCAGGTCGGCGGTCGCCGGCGCGACGACGATCAGTTCGGCGTCCCGGCCGAGCCGGACGTGCGGGACGTCCTCGGCGCCGGACCAGACGTCCGCGGCGACCGGGTGGTGGGACAGCGCCGCCCAGGTCGTGGCGCCGACGAAGTTCAGCGCGGAGCCGGTCGGCACGACCTGCACGTCGTGCCCGGCCTCGATCAGCCGGCGCAGCAGATCAGCAGCCTTGTAGGCGGCGATCCCGCCGCCGACGCCGAGAACTACCTGGGCCATGGGCCCATTGTGACCCGCGAAGTGCCGTTCGGCGGATGCGAAGTGACCGAGTTCCCGGTGAATGTTGTGCGCATTCGGGCGGCAGAGCGACGGAGCGACGGATTGCGCACACGATCGCCGGTGGATCAGGCGGGCGCGGGCTCTTCGGAGGGCTTGAACTCGATGAGGTCGGTGTTGATCTCGCGCAGCGCGATCGAGAGCGGCTTCTCCTGCGGCGCGGTCTCGACGAGCGGCCCGACGTACTCGAGCAGGCCCTCACCGAGCTGGCTGTAGTAGGCGTTGATCTGCCGGGCCCGCTTGGCGGCGATGATCACCAATGCGTACTTCGACTGGGCGCGCTCGAGCAGCTCGTCGATCGGCGGGTTGGTGATGCCTTCGGCGGTGGTGACGGACTCGGACACAGCAGTGCTCACTCAGCTCTCTTGGGGGTCTTCTACGGAATGACCGAATCCCGAGTCTACCAATTCCGGCAGGCTGTCCCGGCCGACCGGGCAGTTCCACGCATACCGCCGTTCCAGCCGCGGACGCCGTTGGCTAGATTTCGGCGGACATCGAGAACGGAGTCGGAGTGCGCATCGGAGTCATCCGCGAGTCCAAATCCGGCGAAACGCGCGTTTCGGCCACGCCGAAGACGGTCGACCAGCTGCTCGGACTCGGGTACGAGGTCGTGGTCGAGACCGGCGCCGGAGCGGCCGCCAGCTTCGCCGACGAGGCCTACGCCGAGGCGGGCGCGCAGATCGGCTCGGCCGAGGACGTGTGGGGGGCCGACGTCGTCTTCGGCGTCAACTCCCCCACCGACGACGAGATCGGCCGGCTGCACGAAGGCGCGACGTTCATCGGGATGCTCAGCCCGGCGCTGAACCCCGAACTGGTCGACAAACTCACGCAGCGCCCGATCACCGCACTGTCGATGGACGCGGTACCGCGCATCTCGCGCGCCCAGTCGCTGGACGTGCTGAGCTCGATGGCCAACATCGCCGGCTACCGGGCGGTCATCGAGGCCGCGCACCACTTCGGCCGGTTCTTCACCGGACAGGTGACCGCGGCCGGCAAGGTGCCGCCGGCCAAGGTGCTCATCGCCGGCGCTGGCGTCGCCGGGCTGGCGGCTATCGGCACCGCGTCCAGCCTCGGCGCGATCGTGCGGGCGACGGACCCGCGGCCGGAGGTCGCCGATCAGGTGCGCTCGCTCGGCGGCGAGTACCTCTCCATCGAGTCCGAGGAAGCCGAGGTCAGCGCGACCGGTTACGCGAAGGAGATGTCGGCCGACTACAAGGCCCGCGAGGTGCAGCTGTACGCCGACCAGGCCGCGGACGTCGACATCGTCGTGACGACGGCGCTCATCCCGGGCAAGCCGGCGCCGCGGCTGATCACCGCCGAGATGGTGGCGCAGATGAAGCCGGGCTCGGTCCTGGTCGACATGGCCGCGGCGAACGGCGGAAACGTCGAGGGCAGCCGGCCGGGCGAGGTGGTCACCACCGAGCACGGCGTGACGATCATCGGCTACACCGACCTCCCCGGCCGGCTGCCGACCCAGGCGTCGCAGCTCTACGGGACCAACCTGGTGAACCTGATGAAGCTACTCACGCCGGAGAAGGACGGCCGCCTGACGCTCGATCTGGACGACGTCGTGCAGCGCGGCGTCACGGTCGTGCACAACGGCGAGAACATGTGGCCGCCGCCGCCCGTCCAGGTGTCAGCGGCGCCGGCGCCGCAGAAGCAGGACGCCAAGCAGCCGGCGAAGGAGGCGAAGCCGCCGATGTCGCTCGCGCGCCGGTTCACGCTGATCGGTGTCGGCGTCGCGCTGCTGTGGTTGGTCAACGCGTTCGCCCCAGCGCGGCTGTCGGAGAACTTCTTCGTGCTCGTGCTGTCGGTGGTGATCGGGTACTACGTCATCGGCAAGGTGCACCACGCCCTGCACACGCCACTGATGTCGATCACCAACGCCATCTCCGGAATCATCGTGGTCGGCGCGCTGCTCCAGATCGGCCGCGACGAGACGGTGATCCGGGTCCTGTCGTTCATCGCCATCCTGCTGGCCAGCATCAACATCTTCGGCGGTTTCGCCGTGACTCGCCGGATGCTCGGCATGTTTTCCAAGGGATAGGGCGGGGCTGACAGCATGACCGCTCGCCGGAAGGGCCAGGAGAAGCAGTGACTGCCGAGAGCATCGCCGCTGCCGCGTACATCGTCGCGGCGCTGTTGTTCGTCCTGAGCCTGGCCGGCCTGTCCCGGCACGAATCGGCGCGGCCGGGCATCTACTACGGCATCGCCGGCATGGCCATCGCGCTGGCGGCCACGATCGGACTGGCCGGCAAGGGCGAGCAGTCGGCGGCGCTGCCGGGGCTCGACGCGACGACCGGCACGCTGCTGGTGATCGCCGTCGTGATCGGCGGCCTCATCGGCCTGTGGCGCGCGAAGGTCGTCGCGATGACCGGCATGCCCGAACTCATCGCCCTGCTGCACAGCTTCGTCGGCCTCGCCGCCGTCCTCGTCGGCTGGGACGGCTACAACAGCGCCGAGGCCAAGCCGCACGGCTTCGAGTCGCTGCAGCTCAAGGCCGACGAGCTGTTCCGGATCCATCACGCCGAGGTGTTCATCGGCGTGTTCATCGGTGCGGTGACGTTCACCGGCTCGATCGTCGCGTTCCTGAAACTGTCCGCGCGAATCAACTCCAAGCCGCTGATGCTGCCCGGCAAGAACGTGCTGAACCTCGGCGCGCTGGCCGCGTTCGCCGGCCTCACCGTCGGCTTCGTCGCATCGCCGAGTCTCGGCCTGCTGGTCGCGGTCACCGCGGTCGCGCTCGCGCTCGGCTGGCATCTCGTCGCCTCGATCGGCGGTGGCGACATGCCGGTCGTCGTCTCGATGCTGAACAGCTACTCCGGCTGGGCGGCGGCGGCGTCCGGCTTCCTGCTGAACAACAACCTGCTGATCGTGACCGGCGCACTCGTCGGCTCGTCCGGTGCCTACCTGTCCTACATCATGTGCAAGGCGATGAACCGCTCGTTCATCTCGGTCATCGCCGGCGGCTTCGGCATCGAGGCGGCGAGCGGTGACGAGACCGACTACGGCGACTACCGCGAGATGAACGCCCAGGAGGCCGCGGAGTTGCTCAGCGACGCCTCGTCGGTGATCATCACGCCCGGCTACGGCATGGCGGTGGCGCAGGCGCAGTACCCCGTCGCCGACCTCACCCGCAGACTGCGCGACAAGGGTGTCGAGGTCCGCTTCGGCATCCACCCTGTCGCCGGCCGGCTGCCCGGCCACATGAACGTGCTGCTGGCCGAGGCGAAGGTGCCCTACGACATCGTCCTCGAGATGGACGAGATCAACGACGACTTCCCGGAGACCGACGTCGTGCTCGTGATCGGCGCGAACGACACGGTGAATCCGGCAGCGATCGACGAGCCGGGCAGCCCGATCGCCGGCATGCCGGTGCTGCACGTGTGGGAGTCGAAACAGGTCATCGTGTTCAAGCGGTCGATGGCGGCCGGCTACGCGGGCGTGCAGAACCCGCTGTTCTTCAAGGACAACAGCGCGATGCTGTTCGGGGACGCGAAGGAACGCGTCGAGGACATCCTCAAGGCCCTCTAGGCGGGCGCGGCGGCTAGTCCGCGGCCGATTCGAAAACGCCGCCCAGACCGCCGATCTCGAGGACCCGGGACACGGCGCCGGGCAGATTGGTCAGCATCGTCGGTATGCCGCGGCCGAGGCCGAAGTTGCGGATGTCGACCAGCGCGCCGATACCGGACGAGTCGAGGAAGCTCACCGCGGCCAGATCGATCACGATCCGCCGCGAGTCGTCCGGACACGTGCTGATCGCTTCCTTCGCGACCGCGCCGACCTCGGCCGCGCTGGCGATGTCGACGTCGCCGTGAAGGGCGATCACGCACTCTCCGTCGACGTGCGTGACCGTTGCCGCTGGCAACTCAGTCATCACTACCCCTTTGTGCATCGGAGCAACAACACCAAGTGCCGACATGGTAGCTATTGGCTGGACGTGCCGCCACGATTGGCCAGGAGGGCCGGCGCGTCCCTCGACAAGCACCACCGGGCAGATCCCGGAGCGTGCCGCTACGCGGGCAGCGAATCGGCCGCCGAGTCAGGGGCGCCGGTCAGTGCAGCCGCGATCGCCGAAGTGTCCGCTTCGGTCAGCGAGCAGCCGTCCGGACACACCAGGCGCACGAGCCGGGCGACACCCGACCGGGACGCGATGTCGAGGTGCGCCGCGCTCGGTTTCGCGCATCCCGGACAGGTCACCAGGTGCTGGGAAAGGGTCTGCGGTCGCGGTAGCCGCTGAAGTTGCGCCGACACGGCAGGCGGGTCCGGTCAGTAGCCCGGAGGCGGGGAGTTCACATAGGTGGTCGTCTGCCGCGGCGGGGCGGCCACGCCGCCCTGCACCACCGTGGAGCGCCGGCGCACCGACATGTAGATCAGTTCGGCGATCAGGCCGATCCCGCCGACGACCATCAGGATCACGCCGGCGTTGTTGATGTCGAAACCCTTCTTGCTGTCGACCTCGACCGCCCAGGTCAGGATCGCCCCGACCGCGATCAAGAACAACGCTGCACCCAGTCGCATGACCAACTCCTCTGCGTGATGCCCCCATCCCGCGACGCGGAGTCTGCCCGCAATCCGGGTCGCGCTAACTGCTGGGATTCGGGCGCCGGCTACTCCTCGGTGATGAGGGCGGCGAGCTGGTGCGCGGCCCGCTCGACGTCGTTGTTGACGATGACCTCGTCGAACTCGTTCTCCGCCGCGAGCTCGGCCTGCGCGTGCTGGAGCCGCGCGGCGATCGCGTCCGCCGTTTCCGTGCCGCGGTCGCGCAGCCGCTGGATGAGGACGTCGAGCGACGGCGGGGCGAGGAAGACGAACCGCGCGTCCGGCATCGAGCGGCGCACCTGCCGGGCGCCGGCCAGCTCTATCTCGAGAATGGTCGGGACGTCGGCGGCGAGGTGGTCGAGAACCGGCTGCCGCGGTGTGCCGTACAGGTTGCCGGCGAATTCGGCGTGCTCGAGGAGCTCCCCGTTGTCGACCAGCTTGGCGAACTCGTCCCGGTCGACGAAGTGGTAGTCGACGCCCTCCGTCTCCCCCGGCCGTGGGGCGCGGGTGGTGGCCGAGACCGACACCCAGACGTGCGGGAAGCTGCGCCGCAGCGCGGTGATGACCGTCCGCTTGCCGACGCCGGAAGGGCCGGAGAGCACCGTGAGGCGAGGCATGATGCGCCGAAACTACCTGCCGTCCCGCGTGCGTAGGGTCGGGGGCATGGAGTTTCGTCATGTCGGCAATTCGGGCCTGGTCGTTTCGGTCGTCGGGCTGGGCACGAACAACCTGGGCATGAAGCTCTCCATGCAGCAGAGCCGCGAGGTCGTGGAGGCAGCCCTCGACAACGGGATCACCCTGTTCGACACCGCGGACTCCTACGGCGAGTCGGAGGCGCGGCTCGGCGAGATCCTCGAGGGCCGCCGCGACGACGTCGTCCTCGCGACGAAGTTCGGCAGCGATGTGCGCACGCGCGGGTTGTCCAACGGCGAGGACTGGGACGCGCGCGGGTCGCGGCGCTACATCGTCCGGGCCGTCGAGTCCTCACTGCGCCGGCTGCGCACCGACTGGATCGATCTGTACCAGATGCACCGGCCGGACGAGACGACACCGATCGAGGAGACCCTGGCCGCACTCGACGACCTGGTCCGCTCGGGCAAGGTGCGCTACCTCGGCAGCTCGAACTTCCACGGCTGGCAGGTCGCCGACGCCGAGTGGACCGCCCGCACGCAGCACCTGCACCGTTTCGTCAGCGCGCAGAACGAGTACTCCTGGCTCAACCGCGACGTCGAGGGCGACCTGGTGCCGGCGCTGGCACAGCACGGCATCGGGCTGATCCCGTACTTCCCACTCGCCAGCGGGTTGCTCACCGGCAAGTACCGGCGCGGCGCCGCTGCGCCGGAGGGCAGCCGGCTGGCCAACCGTCCGGAGCGGCTCAGCGACGACGCGTTCGACACGGTCGAAGCGCTGGAGAGCTTTGCGAAGGAGCGCGGGGTCAGCCTGCTCGACGTCGCGATCGGCGGCCTCGCCGCGCAGCCGACGGTGGCCAGCGTGATCGCCGGCGCGACGTCACGCGAGCAGGTCGAGCGCAACGTGGCCGCCGGCGACTGGCAGCCGGCCCCGGACGATCTGGCCACACTGGATGAGATCACCGGATGACAGGTGGGGTGGAGGCTCACCTCCGCTTCGCGATCCACGATGGACACCGACCCACGTAGTGCGGGCACCGGCCGCGGCGCGATCACCGCGGACGGGTGCGCGGTCGAGGTGTACCTCCTGCTGCCGCCACTCGGCGAGGCGGAGCTGATCTCGGCCGCCGTCCCGGCGGGCGGCAGCGTCCTGGACCTGGGTTGCGGCACGGGGCGCATCGCGCGCGGCCTCGTCGAACGCGGCTACGACGTGGTCGGCGTCGACCAGTCGGCCGAGATGCTCGCGCACGCCGCGGATATCGCCACCGTGCACGCCCCGATCGCCGGACTAGACCTGGGCCGGCGCTTTTACGCGGTGCTGCTCGCGAGCAATCTGCTGAACACCCCGGACGACGCCGAACGACGGGCGATCCTCGCCACCACGGCGCGGCACCTCGAGCCAGGCGGCGTCGTGCTCGCGCAGTGGCATCCGCCGGAGTGGTTCGACACCGCCTCGGACGGCGCAGGCGGGGCGCTCGGCGCGCTGCGGGTCGAA